>JAUWTT010000116.1 GCA_030614585.1 Acidobacteriota bacterium | reverse complement strand
CGGAGGGCACTGATCCAGCAGGCATGGCGGCCGCTTTTCTCAATCCTTTCCAAGTCTGGGAAAGTTGGCTGGCCGGAGACGTGGAAGGCGCGGTTGAAGAAGCTGATCGAATTCGTGATCGGCTCTACGCGGAGAAGGCGGAAACCACAAACGTTGAACGCCATGCCTCCATGCTAGGACTGATGTACCTGATGCTTGGGAAGCTGGAAGAGACTCGAAGGCTGATTGCTGACTTCCATGCTCACAGCGTCTACCTCCCGGAGTTCTGTGCTCTGACCCGAGGTGAGGTCAGCGAAGAGGATTTCCAAGTCTGGCTGAGACCGACTGAAGTTGAAGACCTGCCGGTGAAACATCTGGGTCTTCTAGTACTATTCAAACTTGACTCGCCAATCGCTCGGGGCATCGATTGGAAGGTGAACGCAGATGGCCCCGAGTCCTGGCAACAGACTTTCAGACGTACGCTGCTCAAGGCGGGTCTGGCGCTTCGTGACGGGAACTACTCTGAGGCAATTTCGAACTTCCAAAAGGCCCTGGAAATAGCTCCAAAGGCCAGTGTCTGGCACATGACCGCGGTCGCCATGATCGAACTGGAACTAGCCCGTGCTTACGAGCAGAACGGGGAGCCGGCCTCTGCCATCGAGGTTCTCGAGCATCTATCGTCGAAAAGGCGACACACCTACATTGCCAGTGCACCACTCTGGATCCTCGGGCAGGCCCATCTCGCCCAGCTTTACCGGAAGCAAGGGGCTGGCGAGAAAGCACAGCAGATCGAGGAGCAACTCCAAGAACTGCTCAAATATGCTGATAGTGACCACCCAGTCAAGATCCAACTGACGAGCTGACCTGGTCAAAACCCGCGTCGGTACAGCCGGCAGTGAAGACGCCTGCGAGTCTTGACGACTGTTCGAACTGCTGAGGCTTTCCATGCTTGTATGTGGTTTGTTTGCCGCTACAGAGAAACAGAAGAAGGCCATCGTTGAAGCCAGGGCTTGGCTGGTGTTGGCCGACTCCGTAGATTCCGACGTTGCTGGTCGAAATCATCCGGTCTCTCCCACCAAGGGAAAATCATTGTCCCATTCGAGAGGGGCTACCCAGGCGTACCTGCCTGTGTGTCCTTGATCCCAGGCGTGGTAACAGATGTATGTCTGACCTCCTGGTCCCTCGAAGAGGGAGTTGTGACCTGGGCCTATCTGTTGCTCATTGGTGCGCAGCACTGCGCGGCCTTGCCGATCAGAGATCCGATCATACGGTCCGACAATCTTCTTCGATTTGGCCACCAGAACATGGTAGGTATCGTTTCTCCAGTTCCCCTGGCTCGAGAACAAGTAATACTCCTTATCCCGACGGAGTATGAATGATCCCTCTTCCCATTCCACTGTCTCATTGGGAAACACCTTCGCCGGGTTTCCAGCTAATCGAGTGGGAGAGGTCAATCGATCCACTAACAGCTGGCCCATATGTGGATTGCCTTCGTTACCTGTGTAGAAGAGATAGCCTTCTTCCTTTGTAGGATAGACAGGATGCCCGTCGATTGACGGCTCATCTGTCAGCGGCCGTCCTTCGCTTTGATAGGGACCCTCGATGCTATCTGCAACCGCCACGCGGACAAATCGGCGGTAGGGATCACCAAAGGAATCTGAAGTGTAGTAGAGAAAGAACCTGTTTCCGCGAGGTAGGATCTCGGGGGCCCAGTAATTCGCTTCACGGCTACCTTCATAATCGGGGATCTGAAGAACTGGGCCCAGAGATTCCCACTCTTCCAGGTCTCGGGAACGAAGCAGGTCGAACGCGCGTCCGGTCTGGTTCGGTCGCCCGGTGGAATAGGTCCCGGTCAAGTAGTAGAAACCTCCCCATTTCAGGCAGAATGGGTCCGCCAGGGGATGGTCGATTTTGAGTCTCTGTGCACCTCGTGCCGGTGACGACTGATGCGCAAAAAGACCAGGGAGGTTTCGCAGTCCAATCAACGAAGCCGCAGAGGCGCGAAGAAAGCCACGTCGATTCATTCCGTCCACGTTCTCTTCCCTTCTGAGACTGGTGTGTGAGACTTTTCATTTACCCAGACCAGTCTCACCTCGTATAGCTTATTCCCCGGATAAGCAAGCTCTAGTGCCCAGCCTCATAAACAGGTTAGCACTTTCGGCGAAATAGGGGACACTGCTCTTCTTGCCCTTTCCCACCAGAAAGGCTATACGATATGGCTCAGGCGAAGTTCGAATTTGTCGGGACTGGCGGATGAGAGCGAAGATCTGCATCGAGTCGCTTCCCACCCGGGCCTGGCTGGACGGACCGGAGGTGCTGAATGAGCAGACGATCAGCGGCTGTTTTGGTTGTGATGGTGTCGGTTTCATGCATTGTTTTCTGGAAACCGTTATCGGCCGTTAGAACCGGCGAAAAGGAAAATGCAAAACAGTTGGTCGACAGAACCAGAGTTGCTGTGAGTACGATTACATTCGGTCTGCCGGACCCCTCCGAAGAGGTGCCTCCTTTCACGAAGGCACAAAACCTCCAGAAGGCCCGGCGGCTTCTGGAGGTTGCTGGAGAACGAGGCAGCGACATCGTCTGCCTGCCTGAGCTTTTCAACACAAAGCGCACGGCAAACCAGCGTGATGCCGAGGAAATCCCGGGGGGAGAGACCTCACACTTGCTATCCGAGGCAGCCAGAAAATGGAAAATGTACGTCCTCGGCTGCTACTACGAAAAGGTGGGTAACAAGGTCTACAACTCTGTTGCCGTTTTCGGCCGGGACGGCAGGCACACGGGCACCTACCATAAAGTTCACCTACCTCCCGGCGAGAGCGATTTTGTCACCGCAGGCGATTCCTTTCCCATCTTTGAAACCGACTTTGGCAAGATCGGGGCGCTTGTCTGTATCGACATCCATTTCCCCGAAGCAGCGCGCAGCCTGGCGCTTCAAGGAGCCGAGATTGTCTTCTGTCCAACGATGTACTCGGAGCCACGAGAATCGATAACTCACATTCTCTATCGCGCCCGCTCCATCGAGAACAATATCTTCATGGTCGGCTCCAACTACTCCCAGAAATGCCTCGATTTCCAGGCAGTTCACATTGGCTTCGGAGCAATCATCGATCGTTACGGTGAAGTACTTGCCGACACCGGCAGACGCGAAGGCGTCGCCACCGCAGTCATTAATCTCGACGAAGACTGCCCGCTTGCGGGCATCGACAAGTGGGGAACCAGGCGTCCCGACACTTACGGCGTGATCACACAGGAATGACAGCCTCGCAACAGAACACTGAAGATCGTGAGAAGTCGCATTGTACAAAGGTTTGCTGAACGAATTGACCGCTTGCTGACAGTGGTGAATATTCGGCACAGTGCGTGCATACTATGCGGGTAACGCGAGGTTACACAAGACAGGAGGTAGTAAGTTGAAGGGAACAGCTGTTGTGGTGTTGACGTTGCTGGGGCTCTCTATGTTGTTCTCTTTGACCGCGTGTGTTTCAGAAGAGAAAGCAGTTGAGTCTGGGACTCGTGATTTACCTGCTACGGACTATCGACCCGTCTGGCTATCCGACGAACCGCTGATCATTGTCGGCAACTGGGATACCGCACCCATATTCCGGATCAGAAAGGGAGGCAACCCCGCCTGGCATGAGGAGGACTACGCTCGAGAACATACCGAGGAGGCCGTGCAGAAGCTGAAAGAGCTGGGCGTTACGATGGCGGTGATCCACTTCTACAAGGGGTTCGGGCTGGCAGCAGAAAGAGAGCAGTTGGAGGATGCCAAAAAGCTTGCAGCACTCTGTAAGAAGCATGGGATCAGAGTCGGGGTTTACGTGGGAAGCACAGTTGGTTATGAAACCTTCCTTCTCGAAAAGCCGGAGGCGGAAGAGTGGTTCCTGCCCGATTACATGGGGCAGCCTGTACATTATGGTGGCACTCAGACCTTCAGGAAAAGGGTGTTCTTCATGCATCCCGGCTATGTGGATTACATGAAACAAGTGCTCAAAATCGCTGTAGAAGAGCTGCAGGCGGACCTGATTCATTTCGACAACACCAGTCTTAGGGCACGGAGACCAGCTTTTCATCACCCCCTGGCAAAAGACTATTTCAAGACCTACCTGAAGGAGAAATACGCCCCTGAAGAGCTGAACAAACGGTTGGGCTTAAGCGATGTCTCCTTCGTTGAGCCTCCAATTCATGAGGCCCCCCTTTCAACGATTGATGACCCGTTGTTTCAGGAGTGGACAGACTTTCGTTGCCAACAGCTTACTGACTTCTACGCAGAGATGGCGCACTTCATCAGGAGCTTGAATCCTGAAGTCGCCGTCGAGAACAACCCACACAGCGGGTGCTCCGGTCTCAATACTATGTGGGAGCAGGGGATTGACTACCCGCGACTCCTGGCCCATACGGACATAGTGTGGACGGAAGAGGGGAACGAGGCAGGTATCACTGAAAACGGTATCCTGCTGTCGAAGATCCGTTCGTACAAACAGGCCACCATCCTGAAAAACAAGGTCTTCACCTACACCGGTGACAGTCTGATACAGCTGGCGGAAGCCATGACGTTTAATCGCGGGTGCATGGGTATGGTAGGTGGAGTGCTTGCCGGCTACGAACTGTCCGAGACCCGCTTGACTCACGGGTTTGACAATCCCTATACGTGGGGAGGCGAAGACACAGGCTTCGAACTGACCCAACGGAAGAAGGACTACATAGATTTCTATCGCAAGAATTTCGATTATTACCGCGATGTCGAAACAGTGAGTGAAGTCGCAGTCCTGCACACCTTCGCGACCATGGCATTCAACAATGGTCGCCCCTACCAGAGTGTTTACCTGTTCGAACAGGCTCTAATCCAAAACCATGTTCCATTCGACATCATCTTTGATGATCACCTCGCCGATCTGTCCAGGTACCGAGTGCTGGTGCTGGCGGATCAGGAAGCCTTGAGTAACCGACAGCTGGATCAGATCAGGGCATTTGTTGCCCGCGGAGGAGGTCTTGTTGCGACCGAGCACACTTCGCTTTATACGGAGCTGCGGCAGAGGAGGAGGGATTTCGGGCTGAGTGAGTTATTTCAGGTCAAGCCTTCCCGCTGGCAGGCACGCGGTCGCGCCCCCGAACCCGTACCGGAAGCGGAGCTGGTTCGACGTGTAGTCGGTGAAGGAAAGGTAGTCTATATTCCTGAGATAATCCCGGCGATCAAAAAGCCAACGCCGGCTCCCATGACCAGTGAGTACTGGAAGTTGCCGTTGAACGCTCAAGAACTCATCGACTCGGTTGCATGGGCTGCCGGAGGAACGCTGTCGCTTGAGGCACAGGCAGGCCCCACAACAGTGTTGGAAGTGCTCCAGCAGCAGGAGAGCGGGACTTTACTGCTGCACATGATCAACTACGACTCTTTGAACACTTCGTTGGTGGAAAATGTCGGGATCTCGCTTAGAGTACCCACCGGTCTTGAGATCGAGCAGGTAATGCTATTGTCACCCGACCTGGAGGCGAGTGAGGTAATCCCCCATCGCATACTTGAAACTGAAAGCGATGAAACGAGAGTTGCCTTCACCGTTCCCCGCTTGGAAACCTACAATCTGGTGGTCCTGCGACCGCTCCAATCTGGCCGTCTCTGATCGTTGTGTCCAAGAAAGAAACCGGTAGTTAGCCCGCTTTTCTCACGAGGTTGCGTATCAATGCATCTCCACCTCGCAGGTGCCCAATCCGGGCCGGTAAAAGTTGAACTGCACGTTGGGATGGTCCGCCAGAAGGCTCATTGGGACGGCGGAGTCGGCGATTCCCCTGGCAATCATGAGCGTGGTCAAACGCATGCCAAAGGGATTGTCGTGGTGGCCGGCGTGCCAGATGGAGACTTTCCTTGCTTTCCAGGTTTCCAGCGGACCCACGGTCGCCGCCTGCCTCGGCACGAGTGCGATGTTGCCGCCGCCGGAGGTGCGAGCGTTCTGCATGACCGTCATCGGGTGAAGATCGACAATCCGGGTGGCGAGCTTGCGGTACTCATCCGGGGGAGGAGGCACGTCTTCCCACTCGCCCTCTCGAGCCGGGGGATCGTTGAAGGCCCAGTGCTTCACCTCCCCCTGGCCGCCTTGCATCACCACGCATTCCACTTCGTCGAATAGCTTACTGTATGCTTCGAACTGCCCGGACAGCGGGAAGTAGAGATTCGATTCCGGCATGGCCAGCTTCTTGTCTATACGGTTGAAACATAACTCCATGTCGGCTTTCGCAAACGAGAGCGGATGGTCGACGTCAACGGTTTTACCATCAAGCACCCATTCGTCCATCCCCCAGAAGTGAGCATCGTGCTTCTTGAGATCGAGTCCGACGGCGTTCACAATGCGGGCTACCAGGGGTAACTGCTCGGTCGGGCCGATTGGGCCGCAGATGCCGCAAGGGTTATCAGGAGTAGACTGCCTCCAGGCATCGATGTATTCGAGCGCTTCGGCCAGGTAGAATTCCTCTGCAGAGTCGTACATCACCACGCGGAAACCGTCGCGGCCCATCGCCATCATCGTTTCTGGTGTAAGCTTGGCCGCCTCTTCCACGAGTTGAGTGTCAATCGTGGTGTAATCCCACCACTGGGGAGCAACAGAGCTAACCGGTCTCATCAACTACCACCTCCTTCGTTCATTTTGTCATTCCGCAGATTCATCTTCTTCCTTGTAGAATCGCACAACCTGCTGCTTGATGGTCTCTTCTAACAGAACATCACGATTGATGTAGTGATGTACGTTGCCGATGGGCCCATAGCCGTCGTGCAAGCCGGTGGTTCGAAGTCCACGTTTCCTATTTCTAATTTCCTTTTTCAGGATACTTGCACACAATCATCCGCAATGAAACACTTGCTGATGCTGGATTCCCTGCAACGACATCATCTTCAGCGAACCTGGCCATCAGTATTTCTCTGGCGCCCGTACGGGAATAATCGTAGATGATATGGATGGATCCGTCCTGCCTCTGCTGACCGTCTGGATACGAAACGCCGCTTCTTTCATCAAGCAGCAGTCCATTCGACCATGTGTGACCATCGTCTTCTGACAAAAAGGCGGTCAGATGTGAGCGCCCGCTTTTCTCGCTGATCGCTCCATGCTTGACGAGCAGCAAGTTGCCTGATCGAAGACGCCGGACAAAGAAACGAGCAGACGGGTGCTCGATGGGAGAAGGTATCAGAGCACTCCATGTTTCTCCGCGATCCTTCGAGACACTTTCTCCAATGCCGTATGAGGTGCGGACCAGCATCCATAGTGACTTGTCTTTTCTCTCAACAATCATGTGTTCGTCGTAGCTTCGGACTTCCTTGGGCACATTGCATGCGCCCCGCAGGAGGAAGGTTTGACCTTTGTCTGTGGAGACCATGACTCTGGCGCTGTTGTCAGTGCTTCGCCAAGTCGATGCAGGTAAGATCCACTCGCCAGACGAAAGGACGGTTGGTTTGCACATCATAATTCCGTCGGTGATGCGTCTGGGCTGTGACCAATTGGAATCGCCCTTGTCTGGATCGTCGTTGGTCTTGGCCCAAACGCCGGCAATCGTGCCGTCATGACCGATTGTTTGAGCCCAAAAAGACCAGAGCCGTCCTTCCGGGTCCATCCACAACTCCGGATCAAACGCACGAATCGGGCCTTCGGCGTCGGGATCGATGATAAGACTTTCCGTCCAGGTTTTGCCGCCGTCTCCACTGGTGGCAACGACAACATAGTTATTCTGGTCCTCATTCGGAGTTTTCCCGGCATACCAGGTTGCCCAGAGTCGCCCCTCAGGGCTGATGGCCAGACTCGGGATACCCTGAAATTTCCGACTTGTTAGCCTGTGGTCCTGACCGCGTGCTTCGATCGCATACGACAAGAAAGCTACTCCGATCAGTGCCGCTAAGAATAGTTTCCGTCTCTTGTATTCCATTATTGTTCCCCCTTATTCGGTTATCAAAGAGTGGGATAGAATCCCGCTTTTCAATTGAATCAATCTCGAGCGAACTAAAGGGCAGTTGTTTTCGCATAGGTCAACCGAATGGTCAGAAACGGGCGAAATTCTATTCCAAGGGACCTATCAGCTCAACGATGGTGCCGTCCGGGTCGCGGATCAGGACGAAGTGCTTGTCGGAACCCAGTGGAATCGGAGTATCGCCCAGGTATTTAACACGATTCGAAGGCTTCAGCTCCCGGCGAGCGCTTCCATGACGGCGTCAGGGCGTGTTGCTGCCACTTTAAGCAAGGCTCGGGCGGGCCCCTCTGGAACACGTCGCCCTTGTTCCCAGTTGCGAAGAGTGGCTACGCTGACTCCGATCATCATGGCGAATTCTGTCTGTGACATACCCAAACGCGCACGGATCTTCTTCACATCCGCGGGTTCGAAGTGGAACACCCGACCCGGCTTCAATCGACTTCGGCGAATCTTGCCCACCTGTCGAACACTCTCAACCAGTAGCTCGAACTCATTGTCCTTCATTCGAAGCCCTCCACTACCCTTCATGAGTGCCCCTGTTCGGGCCTGAGCAGCAGAGCACTCTGAAGAGCTCGATAATCCTCATCATCGAGAAGACCCTTAATTCGCTTCGTAAAGATCGGAGTCTCGACGAACCGCATAATCAACTATACGCCAATGGCGTACTGTCGGTCAAGTTCGAGTTCTTGTTCAGGCAACTGTTGTTGAGTGGCCACTCCTCCACAACTATACGGAGACTGACCGGAACACTTTCCCGATCCATCGCGCTCTGTGGAAACTCAGTGGCAGAGCGGCTTGCCAGCCGTAAAGTGGCTGTTTATAAATAGGTTATCGGCAACAGCCCGTTTCAGTCCTTAGATATTCGAGCTTGAATATTGTTTCGAGCTTCGAACTTCGAATTTCGAGCTTAAGCAAATGGGTCCATTCGGTTTTCCGAAGTGAGTTGGTATCATGACGCACGGTGACCGGAATGGAGGCTGAACAGCTAATCTTGAGAAGGAAGGTGGAGAATGCGCGACGGGACCTGCTTTACGCTTGGGTTTTGGGTTGTAGTGATTCTGGTTTGTGCTGGTTGCTCCGAGACTCCCGCGACCGGAACATTGGAACTGCTGGTCCTTGATGAAACCGGCGCGAGAGTCCCCTGTCGAGTCTTGATTAGGCCGTTGGGAGGGGACTGCCTTGTACCCGAAAATGTGACTGAACTGGAAATTGGCCCCGATCGTTGGTTCATTGGTCCAGGCAAGGTGCAGATGGAGGTTCCAGCACGCGAAATCGAAGTTCGTGTTGAGCGTGGTCTCGAATACTCGCCTTTCAAAGAGACTCTGGAGATCCACGGCTCGAGTACTGTCAAGACAGTCAGATTGAAGCGTTGGATCGATATGCGAAAGAGAGGTTACCTCTCCG
>JAUWTT010000566.1 GCA_030614585.1 Acidobacteriota bacterium | reverse complement strand
CCCGCCTCGAGCACTTCTCTCACTGGAGAAACAGAAGAAGGAGACATCAGGTACAGGCCGGCCCATCCCTCTGACTTGGTTTTCCGAACCTGCTCGACTGCAAGCTCAATTCCGAGCTTCGCCTGGTCCTCAACCTTAGGTAGGGCAGCTAGTCTTTCGATCACCGACTCCGGCATTATCACGCCGGGAACCTGGGCAACTCGCCTGGCGTGATCCAGGCTAGTCAAAATCATTACCCCCGCAAGGATCGGCGTTCTCTCCCGAATACGGCTCAATACCTCCAGCGGTCCCTCGCGAAATACTGGCTGCGTCATCACATAATCGGCTCCTGCATCAATTTTCCGGCGCAGCTTTTCCGTCTCTCGCTCCAAATCAAGGGCTTCCGGCTCAAACCCGGCACCCACCGTGAAATGTGTCCGGGGATCGCACTTACGACCCAGTGGGCGGCCCCCAAAATCGACTCCGGCATTGAGACAGCTGTGGGCGTATTGAATCATCTGAACCGAATCTACGTCGAAAACAGCACTCGAGGGCGGGTAGGTAGGCCCCATCTTGGGGGGATCCCCGGTGATAAACAAGACGTTGTGTATCCGCCGGGCGTGAAAGCCGATCAGTCTGGCCTGAAGACCCATCAATGCCACGTCCCTGGACGTGAAGTGAGGTATGAACTCAAGTTTGTCACCTGTTTGGCCGTCCCATTCCAGGGCATGTCTAACGACGCCAATAAAATCACCCGGGGGCATTAGTGGGATTCCCCTTGACCCATCCGTCAGATCGACCGCGTCAGCCAAACCAGATCCAGCGAGTTCTGCGATGAAATCGACCTTGTGTTGCAACACGTGAGGTGCAGTTCCACGGGATGGCAAAATCTCGACACTGACGACAAACTCTCCGGCCTTCAGCTTACGCGAAAACGGACCGTTGGCGCTCTTCTCTCCATCACCAATCGGTTGAAGAGCTTCCTCGGGGTCCGCCTCCAGAACAACCTTTCCAGCCGTATAGCCATGCAGGAAATTGTGCATCTCCCGAATGTGCTTCGGGTGGACCTCACAACATCCTCCCACCAGCGCAACTCCACGTTGAACCAGTGTGCGCGCCAAACCTCCCATGTACTCCGGATTGACTCTTGTCATGTACCGGTTGTCGATCCGCTGAAAACCTCCGGCATTCGGCATAATGGAGAGCAGAACCTGTTTTTCGCGCACAATACTCAACTCACTAACTGCCTCAACAAATGCTTCAGCATCCCAAGGGCTGCAACAGTTCATGCCGACGACGTCTGCACCCCCTTCCGCCACAGTTGTCACGAACTCCTCAGGATCCACACTCCAATCCATCTGGTCAGGTGACCGACGAAGTGCCATTTCAACGATCAAAGGTGGATGTTCGGGAAAATCAGACGAGATTAGTTCAACCAACGCTGCAACTTCTTCGAGCGAGTTGAAGGTTTCAAGCAACAGAGCATCTACACCCTCATCAAGAATCGTTGTTAACTGGGAGCCATATACCTCTCGAAGCGCCTCACCGCCCTGAAACCCAGCGATGCTGGGGCCAATTGAACCGAGAACAAAGTAGTCCTTTTCCTTTCCGGAAACCTCCAGAAACCTCTCTAATGCGGCCCGCGCCAATCGAACACCGTCTCGGTTAATCTCCTCGATTCTCCCGACTTCGCCGTATCGCTCCAGCGTTGACTTATTCGCTCCGAACGTATTGGTCTTGAGGCACCTGGACCCAGCTCTCAAATACGCAAGGTGGACCTCCTTGATGAGTTCCGGCTGATCCACGTTAAACGCTTCATAAAGGTGATTCTTTTCAGAAAGGCGGCCAGTGCGCCAGAACAAATACGAGCCCATCGCACCATCGGCCAGAACCGGCTCACTACGCAGTGCTTTCAAGAGATTCGGCATATCAGATTATCCTGCTGATTGAAGAGTGGTTCTAGCATGCGCTACCCGGCAATCGACCCACGGGCATCATGTAAAGGGGTGTCTCCTCTTCAGGTAAACTGAGAGCTTTTTTGACGTCGTCACGTCGAAAAGCGGCAATCACAACGGTTCCGAGATTCAGCGACACCGCCTGCATGTGGACGTTCTGAGCAGCATGGCCGAGGTCCATGTGGACATAGTCTGGCCCGCTCTCGCCGAATTTCTCTTTCGTGCGATCGTAGATACCGGAGATAATCAGGATCGCGGGGGCACCTGCCAAAGCCGTCTGTTCGAAGGAGGCTGTGTAAAGCTCCTCTCGCTTCGATTCATCCCCAAGCTTTTTTAGCTCATGGCTCGTGGGGACGTACTGGTAGAACCCTAGGGGAAGGCCTTCAACCAAGGTGGCGCTCAGATAAAACTCAAGGGGATAGAGAGCCATCGCCGAGGGTGCAGTGCGAAAACCTTCTGAACTGGTAATACCATACGCACTCCAAAGGAGTTGTGCCACCTCGAACAGATTCAGTCCGGCTTCAGCATATTCTCTGGTGGATCGTCTCTTGTTCAGAGCTTCTTCAACCGAGACTACTCCAGTAGTTTTAGGCTCCGGTAGCTTCATCCTCATAGTTGCCTCCTCCTCGTGTCAGAAATCAGACACCATTTTAGCCGATGAGCAACGCAGGTTGCTCATCGGCTCGCGTGCCCGACTTGCCCCTGCACAACCGCAACTACGAAGCCCGTTGCAAACACCGAAACAGCTCCAACGACGTTGTACCAGAGAAAAGAGATGTCGGTTGTCACACTCACCGTGGCCACCGAAGCCATTCCCGCGAAGAGTCCCAGACAGGCACCCAGAGGTGTCGCCCATTTCGTTGCGACAGCCAGGAGGAACACACCCAGGATCGAGCCGTAGAAGAATGAGCCGAATTTGTTAACCACTTCGATCAGTGAGCCAAGCTGGGTAGCATAGACAGCCACAACACAGGCCAGAAGACCCCAGACACCGGTCGCAGCTCGCGAAACCCTCAAGTAATGCCGGTCGGAAGCTTCCTTTCTAAAATGGCGACGATAGAAGTCAATGACGGTTGCGGTGGCCAGTGAATTGAGCTCTGCGGCGATACTGGACATTGCAGCCGCGAAAATGGCTGCGATCATGAGTCCCACCACACCGATCGGCAGGTGCTTGGTCACAAAAGTCGGAAATACGTAGTTCACGTCGGAATAGGTGGAATCACCGGTGGAGGATCTGACCATGTCGACGGCCCGAGACCTCAGTTCAGCTCGACGCTCCAAAGTACTTTGGTAGGCACTACTTGCTTCAGCTCCGCCCTCAACAACCACCCGCCTGGAAACCTCACGAAGATCAGATGAGACGGCCTCATATTCCTCCAGCAATGCCTCATATCCCGGACT
>JAUWTT010000590.1 GCA_030614585.1 Acidobacteriota bacterium | reverse complement strand
TCGGTGACGAATCCAATTCGGTCCCCGTCCACATTGATGCAGGCGCCCAGCTCAGCCTTGGATTCTGTCACGACCTCGGCCAATTGGGCCATGTTGTAAATTGACGGAGCAGGAGGGTGTGCAAACTCACCGCTTTGTTCTTCGTTGACCGGGATAACTTCGCAGTCAAGCTCCTCAAGAAACCGGTGGGAGATCTTGGCTGATGCACCGTTATTGAAATCGACGGCCAGGCGAAAATGCCTCTTCCTGATGAGTTCCAGATCAAGAGCCGAAACCAGGTGTTCTATGTATCTGCCACCAATCTCCGGCGCTGGGACGACATTCGGAACGTGATCCCGCGGAGCTGTCTGGAAGGTAGAAGCGTGGTAGATGTCGAGCAGTTCTTCACTTTCAATGGTTGTCAGAAGTCCCCCATGAGGCCCCACAAACTTCAAGGCGTTCCAGGCAGCATCGTTGTGACTTCCGGTAATGCATATTCCACCTGCCGCACCGAGTTCTCTGACCGCAAAACAGACGAGCGGTGTGGTTGACACTCCCAAATCGATCACTTTGCTCCCTGGTGAGAGAAGGCCTGAAACCACAGCAGCCCGGAGCATTACTGACGAGCGACGGGTGTCTCTTCCGATAACGACGGGTCTTCCCTCGACCCATGTGCCGAACGCCGACGCAAAATCGACGATCAACTCTGGGGTCAAACCCTGCCCGACAATCCCGCGGACCCAGGAGGTGCCTATCTTCAGCTGTCGAATCACGGTACTCTCCTTAGGTTTCCCAAGTCCAGAACAAGCCGGTTTACTTCATGACTGAAGGAACTTGTGTACGCATTCACGAGTGACATCCTGCTTTCGTCTGAGTTCTTCGAAGAGCCTGAGCTGCACCAACCCCCGCACCTTGTTGAGATCCGGACTGTCTGTCGGCGTCAACCTGAAGTAGCTGTTCCCGCGCAGGTAGTCTGTCAAGAACCGCAGGCCCAGTTCCAACGAGATTATTTCGACTGCGTCGGTCATGAGTCCAACCTCGGCTGGAGTGATACGTTGAGCAGTGGTGAGGAATCCTCGGCAAAGAGCCTCATACACTTGCATGTCTACATGGACGGAATCGAGATTACGCGCCTTCTCCCCGGCTACATTGCAGAGCGACCGAACCATGTCTCCCCAGTCGGCCAACCAGGAGTGAGGCATGATGGTATCGAGGTCAATGAGGGCTCGAACCTGTCTCGTTGTATCATCGAAAAGGAAGTTGTCCAGTTTCGTGTCCCCGTGAATGGCCACGGTCCGAATCTGACCACTCTCCATCTGACGGATGAGAGTCATCGCATAATTCTCATGTTCCTTTAGCAGTTCAACCGCGGCGTGCACTTCAGGCTGGTTCACACGGCGTGAAAACTCATCTTCAGTGAGATGGATAATAAAATGCTGCTCAGTACTGTGCCGCAGGGTCGAATCTTCCGGAAGGAAAGATTCTGCGCCTTCCAATGACCTTGAACCGGAAAGAACCGAGTGGAGTTGGCTGAAATAGACAGCAGTGTCACGGTATCCAGGTAACGGATTAGCCAGGCCAAGGACATCCAGCTCAGCTGTCAAATCACCGAAAATCGCCAGTCCTCGGCCCGCCTCCTCGGCAGTTGCCAGCTGCTCCTGTCGATTCTGCAATGCGTCGAGGCTCTTGTAAGTGTGGCAATTCGAAATCTTCTTCATCACCCGCCAGATGTCTTCCCCACGCCCGTCGCCGGAGTCGAAGTAGAATTCGCCTGCATGGGTTGGCATTAAAGTGATGGGTTCCCAGTCGCGTCCGCCCGGTCGAGGCTGCTGCTCCAAGCTCTTTCGCTGTGCATCCAGGCAGGCAATCATCGATTGCATAACCTGGCGCGGCCGAGTGAAAACCTGTTGGTTGATTTTCTGCAGAAGAAACTCGTGCGGCGGACTGCTACTGCCCGCCTGAATCAGAAAGGTCTGCTGGTTGATGTTGCCCTTCTCTCGAAACTCGTGGGCTTCCATCGGTCTCGGCAGGCTAAATCTGGAAACTATCCGAGCTGCCAGAGCCGTGGGATACTCCTCGTAAGTACCTAGTGATGCTAATGATTCAGCCAAAGCACTCTCCAGTTTTCAACCTTGTCCGATCCTCTGGTGTTGACTCAAATCGCAACCGAGTCAGACAGCCCGCCTATTGTCTCAAACATCCCTTATTGAGTCGACTGCACGTTTCGCGAAGAGCTGCGGGTCCGAGGGGCTGGAATTGGACCACTAAGACACCAAGGTCACCAAGAAAGCAAGGTGCCCGTTGGTGATTCTTGGTGCCTTGGTGGTAAATCCCTTAACTGCTGCGAATAGGCAGCAGTCGATTTGACATTAAGGCGGCAGAGAAACTAAGGTAGCGTTTTCATTCAAGCTGGAGGATCAGCAATAGAAATGGCCAAAAGTCGAACCCGGAAGGCTTCTCAGAAGCTTGTTATCCCGAAATCGGTAGACCTTCCCCGCCGCAAGACCCTCAGAGTGGGACGTAACGAACTCTGTCCCTGTGGCAGTAATCGAAAATACAAGGACTGTCATGTGTCGGAGGGGCAGGCATACCTGGATAAACTGGTCAGAGAACAGGAGCGAAAGAAGCTACTGCAAGAGCAGAAGGAAGCCGGAGTTCCCTGGTACAAACGCTTGATCACAAAAGCTCTGAATTGATCTGAGAACTTCCCCTCATTGGCACACATTCGGAGCGTGGAGCCTCAGCGCTACGCCGTGTATCCCATTTCGTACTATACAGAGCCACGGGAGGAAGATGGCCTTCCAGGTCGTCACTGCGAAGCCGATTCCCGTCAGCCTTACGACGGCCAGAAAGCCTCGGTCCTTGTTGAGTGGGCGCTTTGGCAATTGGCCACCACCTTTATTGAAAGGTTACCTGGTAGCGTTCTCCCCGACCGACAATGAGCTGGATCGCTCCATCAGGTTCAACAGCTACGGGTTCCACTGATTCTCCACGACACATTATCGTCCCGAACTCTTGACCCTCCGGTGGGCGAAGGGTGATTTCACGACTCAATGGTTCTTCATTGCTGGGCGGCATCTGTTCACTCAGATAAGTGAGTAAGCTCGCCTCAG
>JAUWTT010000169.1 GCA_030614585.1 Acidobacteriota bacterium | reverse complement strand
TGAACAAGCGTCCTGTCTGATCCCCGGCGTGTCCAACGAAGACAGGTTGACTCAATGAGTCAACTACCGCCTCCAGACTCAGAGAAACATCGGCAGATACAGTAGTAATCAGGAAGGGTAAAGCAAGAAGCAGCGTCTTCCATTTCATGTATTTCAGACTAACACGGAGAGAATAACCTCTCTTGGTGCCCTTGGTGTCTTGGTGGTAAATCTCTGGACTCAATCCCACATTGCTCGAATGCGGGCACCGAGATCGGTACTCCCTTCGAGGCCGTCTTCGTCATCGTCCCCCTGTACCGATTTCACCGTTTCCTGAATCATCGTAGCCTTCACCGCTTCAGAAAAGAACCGAGATAAATTAGCGTAGCTGTGACGGTCTGTCATGGCGTACCAGCGGTGGTAGTAGCGCATCGGCCAGCTGACATAGAGAAAGTCCCTTGCCCGGGTCATAGCGACATACGCAAGCCTCAGTTCCTCCTCAATTTCTTTATCGGAACCGGTTGACATATCCGAGGGCAGGCAGCCATCTGATGCGTGGATCAAGTAGACAGCATCCCATTCGCAACCTTTCGCCGAATGGATTGTGGACAGAACGAGCCAGTCTTCGTCCTTGCCCGGGGGCCCTGCCAGGTCACTCGTCGAAACGGGTGGGTCGAGCTGAAGGTCTACGAGAAAGCTCCTTCGTGAGCGATAACGGGTCGCTATCTGTTCAAGATTTTCGAGATCGTGGAGACGAACAGAAGCATTATCGTATTGCTTCTCCAGGAATACTTTGTAGGTCTTCCTGACCAGTTCCACTTCAGCTGCGGGACCGCTGGACTCCAACCTATGAATCTTCGTAAACAGCGTCGCGAAAGCTTGGACCCCTTCGCGCGCGGCAGGCGGCGCCGGAAAATCTGCAATTGCGGCGGGATTATGCCGATTGTCAGCCACGTAAGCCACCATCCTCGCGGCGGTAGCCGGCCCCACTCCATCAATTAGCTGTAACAACCGAAACCAGGCAATCTCATCGCGAGGATTCTCACTCACCCGAAGAAAGGCGAGGAGATCCTTGACGTGAGCAGCTTCAAGAAACCTCAGTCCCCCATACTTGTGGAAGGGAATGTTGCGGCGAGACAGTTCAACTTCAAGCCCATTCGAAAGATGGGCCGCACGGAATAGAACCGCTTGTCGACGCAGTGGTACACCCTGCTCATAGTGCTCGAGAACTTTCTCAATGACATACTCGTCCTGCCTTCGCTCGTCCCAACACGTCACCAGCCTGGGCTTCGCACCCTGGCTTCGCTCCGACCAGAGGTCCTTTGAATAGCGCTGCTTCGCTTGGGCAATCAGCTGATTGGTGGATTCCAGAATCGGAGGAACAGATCGGTAATTCCGTTCGAGGGTCACGGTTCGGGCCCCCTCGAAATCCTTGGGAAAATCGAACATGTTCTCAACCGCTGCGGCCCTGAAACTATAAATGCTTTGCGCGTCGTCTCCGACCACCATAATGTTCTTGTTGTCCCTACGGAGACCTTTAAGGATCGCCGCTTGTACTCGATTGGTATCCTGGTACTCATCGACGAGCACATGGTCGAACCTGTCCCCGATCCGCCGTGCCAACTCTCCAGCTGCAAGGAGTTCCGCAAGGTACAGAAGCAAATCGTCGTAATCCAGCACATTGCGGGATTGTTTCCGCTTTACGTATCCCTGGAACAGCCGCTTTAGTTCGTCTTCCCATTCCTTGCACCAGGGAAAATGTTGGTTCAGTACGTCCTCCAACGATTCATTTCCGTTGACACGTCGAGAATAGATCGCCAGACAGGTCCTTTTCCTCGGAAAACGCTTTTCCCGGCTCTGCAGTCCCAAATCGTGGCGTATGACGTCAATCATGTCTTCGGAATCCGCCTGGTCCATTACCGTGAAGTCGGGTGAAAGGCCCGCCGCTTTGCCGTAAATCCGAAGAATCCTGTTCGCCACTGAATGGAAGGTACCGCCCCAGACCTGACCAGTGACCCCAGCACTACGAGCGGCGATCGCCGCGGCTCGACGGATCATCTCCTCTGCTGCACGCCTCGTAAAGGTCAAAAGCAGAATGCGGTCAGGGCTAATACCGGTTGCGATCAGGTAGGCCACTCGGTAAGCCAGGGTCCGCGTTTTTCCACTCCCCGCTCCGGCCACTACCAGAAGAGGGCCTTCACCAAAACAAACAGCATCTCTTTGCTCAGGATTCAGTTCTGAAAGCCACCCGAATTCCTTCAGGTTCTTCGCATCTCTTTTTTTCATGTTCATCTAAACCCTGAACTCTTGAACGAAGACGCAGCCTGCCGGCATCACTGACACACCACCGTCGACTCGACCCACCGACTGATTCAGTCAGGCCATTTTCCCATACTGGAGTTGGTTAAGAGTATAGGCAAGGGCTGCGCATTGACGTATTCTCTCTTCGCTTCATAACGGGGCACACGGAGGCGAAGTTTGACGAAAGGCGACTGGTACTCCTGCCCGGACAGGAGGAGGGTAGTAAATTGATCGAGAAAGACTATCGAGCAGCGGTGGCGATCCTCAAAAATACAGATGCACTTTTTATTACCGCTGGTGCTGGGATGGGAGTCGATTCAGGGCTCCCTGATTTCCGTGGCACCGAAGGCTTCTGGCAAGCCTATCCCCCAATTGCGAAGCTGGGGATTTCGTTTCCCGAGATGGCGAATCCTGAGTGGTTCAACCGTGATCCGGCATTCGCATGGGCATTTTATGGCCACCGCCTGAATCTTTACAGAAGGACACAGCCTCACGAAGGATTTCGAATGCTGCTCGGATTTGCACAGCAGTTGCCGGGTGGCTACTTCGTCTTCACCTCCAACGTCGACGGACAGTTCCAAAAAGCAGGCTACGATGAGGATCGGATCAAAGAGTGTCACGGGTCAATTCATTACCTCCAGTGTGTGCAGCACTGTAGTGACATCATCTGGGACGCCTCTCGAATCGAAGTTCAGGTTGACGAGTCCGAGTTCAAAGCACGGAAACCACTGCCACATTGTCCTAATTGCGGTGGGCTGGCCCGACCGAACATTCTTATGTTCAACGACTTGGACTGGATTCAAAAACGCTCCCATGAGCAGGGCCTGAGGCAAAGCCACTGGGTGGACCAGGTTTTTAAGAATGGACATCGACTTACGATCATCGAAATGGGTGCGGGGACCGCGGTTCCAACCGTTCGATTTCAATCCGAGAGGGTTGCAAGCATGACAGATGCCTTGCTGATCAGGATCAATCCTCGGGAACCGCGAGTTCCAGGACCCAGGCACATTTCACTCCGGGTAGGCTCGTTGGAGGGAGTGACCCGGCTCCTTCAAGCGGCGAAAGGTCCGTAGGTGGGGGCAAACACTGGCCTTTCGCCTGAGAGTGAGAGGAAAGACATCATGGAGACTCAAGAACCGATCTCAGACAATCGTTACCCGCCACTGTTCGTTGTCTCGGGCGGCTATGGTGAAAGCGGAAACCAGGTTGCTCAAACAGCCCTCGCGCAGTTCTCAGGTGCCGACCTTCCCATCATCGTTATCCCTCATGTGAAGGAGGAGTCCCAACTGAAGGAAGCTGTCGAGCGCGCCGCTGCAGCTCATGGGACTATTCTCCACACATTGGTCAACACCTCACATCGCGTTGCCCTCATCCAGATGGCACGGGAGAGAAACGTCGTCACCATCGACCTCATTGGAACACTTCTTTGGCGCTTGACGAACATCCTGCGTCGTGAACCGGTTGGACAGCCGGGTCTTTACAGGCACCTGAGGGAAGATTACTTCAACCGCGTCGAGGCGATCGAGTTCACCGTAGCCCACGATGATGGGAAACGGATCGACGAACTGTCCGCAGCAGAGATCGTGCTCGTGGGCCCATCCAGGGTGGGAAAGACACCTCTCAGCATGTATCTCTCGATTTCAGGGTGGAAAGTCTCTAATATTCCGCTGACCTCCGAACTGGAACCTCCTCCTGAGCTATTCACTGTCGACCGGCGGAGAGTGGTGGGACTGACCATTGATCCAACCCAACTTCAGGCACACCGAAAGCGCCGCCAGCGCAGGCTTGCTACAGGCGGAAGGTCCGTTTACACAGACCTGCGAAGTATCGACCACGAGTTGGACCTGGCTCAACTGGTTTTTCGACGGGGCGGATTCCCCCAAGTAGACGTCACAGAAAGAACCATCGAGGACACGGCCGACGAAGTGATTGGCCTGGTGAAAACCCGCTTAAATCAAGACTAGCCTGCTTCTCTCACCAGGTTGCGTAGCGAAGCCAAACCACCCGCCACCGTTTTCCAGAAGACATCTCAAAACCCACTGGCCTGCCACAGCCAGTCAACAAGATCTGTAACGTCGCTGCCGCACAGGCTCCTAACTGAGCCCCGAAGCGCCTGCCAACAGAAACGATGAAACTCCCGAAAACAGAGTTGACAGCGCTGTCTGGATCGCAGGATTGGCAATAATGACAACCACTGCGACCAGAACGAGCATAATTGCATACTCGACAATCGTTACACCTTGATCATCAGTGCTTAACCATTTGGAAAACCATGCTCTCATTGAACTGAACATTGCCTTGCTCCTCCGTAAGAATCTTGAGGGCGATCTCCGCCCTCTGTCTATTCATACAGAGATGGTCCGACAGAATCCTTGCTTAACCTCATGGGCAGTTGAGTGGGCCCCTTGCTTCCACAGGGGTCTTCAGCTTGAGAAGAATAGGTGTGGGGACTCATAGAATTCGAAGTGCAGACTCCTTGGCACGCTTTTCCACCAGGTTGCGTAGCGAGGCACATGAAGAGCCCCCGGCTGTGGACCCCGGGGCTCCTGTCGAATGAAATGGTATGCGTGGCGGAAGATAAGCTTCTAGCTTGTCATGACGGCCTAGAAGGCCATCTTCCTCCCCCGGGGCTCCGTATGGATTGTCGACTCAACGTCATGCGGAGCCGGTCCTTTCAGGGCCCGGTGCTGGCGGAACCCCAGGTTGTCGGAGCGTAAGTCATTGACCCCCTGTAAGTTAGGCAGATTCCGGCCGGATGCATCCGGTGACGTAGCAAGCAGTTGGTAAGAAATGCGGGTTAGATCCAAGGCTGATCTGTCGCAGAGACTGGGGCTCGACAGGGCCGATTCCCGGAAGGGGGTTAGGGTACGGTGCGGGCCTTTGAAAGCCCGCACCTGGAAAACCATCCCAGAGCAGGGAGTCAAGTTGCTCGAGTCATTTCAAACGAGACCGCACTCAAAAAGATTCGGCTCGTTTGCCTCGAGGAACACCATGCATCCGGCACCGGCGTCACCGGTAACCGGACTTCAGAAACACATATGCTCTGGTCTCGATCTAGCTGAGGCCGGAAGCGCCGGCCTGCAGGAACGAAGAAATTCCTGAAAACAGAGTCGAGAGTGCTGTCTGAATAGCGGGGTTGGCAATGATCACAACTACGGCGACCAGAACCAGCATAATCGCGTATTCAACTATCGTCACACCAGACTCGTCCGATTTGAGTTTGTTCGATAACCACGTCTTAAGGGAATTCAATTTCTCTACCATCATCTTCTTTCTTACCTCCTTGTTCATTCAATACTTTACACAAAGAACTACAGAACGTCCATTAATTCTAGACAATTGGCAACAAGGTTGTCGATAGGCTTGTTGGGGGAAAAGCGCCATTTCTTTGGAAACATGCGACTAATTCTTGGATTCAGATGCCTCCGTAAGTGGAAGGACCCGGCTCCGTATGGCCTTCCGTCGATCATCTATTCGGAGTTTCGGGAGCTCGGGCCGGGGAGGGAAGATGACCTTCCAGGTCGTCACAAAACTGATGATCTCCGAGGTGACAAGCTAGAAGCTTATCTTCCGTCACGCGTCCTATCTCGTACCATACGGAGCCGCGGGGTCTCAGAAACCGGGGGCCTCAAGTTTTTCGCTGCCTACCCGTGTGGGCGTGTTACCCAAAAGGAAGTTCGAAGTTCGAAGTTCGAAATATGCTATTTAGAAACAGTCACTTCAAGGCATTTAGACCTTAGATCTTCTCATTTTCGTCATTTACCGATGTCCTGACCGCTCGGTGTCATTTGACACTCGTCACTTGTCCTTTGCCCTTTGAGCAACAAACCCTGAAGGGCCGGTTGCCCGAATCTATAACGCTGCCTCCCACCCCGCCTTCACCCAGCTTCTCGATGATCTTGTGATGAGAGACAGTCCGGCATATCATTGCCCCGCCCTTGTACTGCTATCTATGCACAGTCGCTGAAGCTCGGGTGGCAACAGCTGTTTTTGTCAGGCTGCAGGCAGTGCTCGGTTATCAAATCGAATCAGAGCAGGTTTCAGCCGGGTCTGAAATGTGAGAAAAGGAGTTGCCCATGCCGCGCACGAAAGTCTCATTTATGACAGCTTTGGTCTTGGTCTTTCTATTTCTCCAGCCGCTCGCAGCTCAGGATGAGTTTGATGTAGAGACGGTCTCTGTGGACCCTGAGCGCATGATCAAGTACCTGGATGCCGAGGGGGAGAAGGTGAGCCGGGAAGCCTGGGAGAGGATAAATACGCGCGAGAAACTCGAGAGCGCCCGCGACAGCATTCACCGGGAGTTCCTTTTCATGATCGGCCTTGACCCCCTGCCCGCGAGGACGCCGCTCGAGATGACCCATGTGCGCACAGTGGAGCGAAAGGAATATACGATCGAGGTCCTTCACTACCAGAGTCTGCCGGGGTTCTATGTAACCGCCAACCTGTACAAGCCTAAGAAAGGCAAAGGCCCTTTCCCTGCCGTCGTATGGGGCCCCGGTCATTCGAACGACAGCTCCGGGGCAAAGGCACTGCGCCAGAACTATGCTATCCCCTGGGTCAGAGACGGGTATATCTGCATGGTGGTCGATCCAATCCAGGTGGCCGAGGTTTTCGGTGTGCACCGAGGCACCAGCTCCTGGAGACTTTACGACTGGTATGCACGTGGGTATACACCGATCGGGATCGAGGTCTGGAATGCCATGCGCGCGGTGGACTATCTCCAGAGCCGGAGCGATGTTGACGGGACCAGGCTCACCATTAACGGAGTTTCGGGCGGAGGGCATCTGAGCTGGATGGCCGGAGCCGCTGACCCCAGGTTCACTGTGGTGCAGCCTGTGGCCGGGACTTCGGACATCCAGACCCATGTTAGCCATGACCTTCAGAACGACGCCTGTGACTGTGCCTATTTTATCAACACCTACCGCCACGACTGGCCCACCCTGGCCGCGCTGATTGCTCCGCGACCGCTCCTTATGCACAACTCCACCGAAGATGGCTACTATCCACAGGTGGGATACCTGAACGTGCTTGAGCGGGCAAAGGAAATCTACGGTTGGTTCGGAGTGGCGGAGAAGACAGACATGTTCGAGGTCCCCGGGCGTCACGGGTACACCGGACCGCAGAGAGAGAAGGCTGTCGAGTGGAGCGACAGATGGCTCAAGGGGAAAGAAGCAAACGTCAAGGAGAGACCTTTCGAAAAGGTGCCACACGAAGAATTGGCCGCCCTGGGCGGGCAGTTCGGAGACCACCCGGAGAATATAAATAGTCGCATCCAGGAGCTGCTTGTCCCGGAGGCCGTGCTCGAAGTCTATGCATCGAGGCACCTGGTGTTCCCGCGTGGGCGGGGCTCCACTATTTGGGATGCCAAGCTCATGAAGAGGTTCAGGCGCTCAGCCATGTTCCTGGGCCGCACATTGGATGACATGCGCCTCTATGATGTGCTCTGTGCCGTGGACCAGGTGGCCTCTGACCCCTCCTTTAACGGCCACGAGCTGACTGTCGTGGGCAGGGGAGTCTCCGGGCTTTTGGGAGTATACGCGGCGCTCCTGGACTCTAGGATCACCCGGGTGATCCTCCACTCTCCACCGCTCACTCACAAGGATGGTCCTGTTTTCCTCAACATTCTGCGCTATACGGATGTTCCCCAGGCCCTGGCCATGCTGGCTCCCAGAGAG
>JAUWTT010000015.1 GCA_030614585.1 Acidobacteriota bacterium | reverse complement strand
GCGGATCTAGATGGGCCAGTCGATCCGAGAAGTGATAATTTTGAGCGACTAGTGGTGCCCGTCGAGTTAGAACTGAACAGCGAGAGTACTGCCGTAACGATCCGGCTGCAGGATCAGGAGGAAACGATCGCTGAAGGAGAGTGGAGCGATTGGTTTCGATTTCGTTTCTCGATTGGGCCACTGGTCAATGTGAACGGCGTGAGCCGGTTCTACGTCCTGGAGACATTTCCAGAGCTCCGTGTTTACCTCATGCCGATCAGTCTGAGCCCGAGCGAGCCACCGCTAGCCATATCGTCTCCCTCGGATTATACCGTCTCTCTTGCGGAGGACTTCGGTTACTTCAAGACCCTGGGGTGGATTCATGAAACCTGGGGTCTGAACGAAGAGCAGATCGATGAGGCGATCTTCCTCGAGGATCTGTTCAGGAATATGGACAATCTGGAACAAGTGCTCTTGAAAGCGATTGACGAAGATCGTTCCTCCCTCTACACAGCCGTGTTTACTGCCACCGACAGCGTTTCACATATGTTTTACCGCCTGTTGGACCCGCAGCATCCGAGATTTGACCAAGCATTAGCCGACCAGTACGGCGACTCCATCCTGCGGGTTTACGAGAGGATGGATTCCATCATTGGGCGTGTCCGGGAGCGTCTGGAACCTAGTGACCACTTGTTTATAGTCTCGGACCACGGGTTCCACACCTGGCGCAAGGAGTTCAACACGAATACCTGGCTAGCGCGTAACGGATTCATGACACTGACGGGATCCGGTGATGCTGACGAAGAGAAGAGACTGGGCGATATGTTCAGCGGAGGCAGCTTCTTTCCAAACGTTGATTGGAGTAAGACTAAGGCATACGCCGTGGGGCTTGGGCACATTTACATTAATCTGAAAGGACGAGAAGCACAGGGTATCATCGAACCTGGAGAGGAGTATCAGACCCTTGTCGAGGATATCCGGGGGAAAATCGTACAATTCCTGGATCCGGATTCCGGTGAGAAGGTGATTCAGAACTCCTACTTCCGAGATGATATCTACACCGGGGATCAGATTGAACACGCTGGTGACATCCAGGTGACCTTCTCAAGTGGGTATCGAACCTCCTGGCAGACGGCGCTTGGGGCTGTGCCGCCCGACATCGTTGTCGCTAATCTGAAAAAGTGGAGTGGGGACCACTGCGCTTCGGACTTTTCCGATACTTCCGGATTCCTCGCATCGAATAGAACAATCACTTCTCCTCGTCCGAATCTGATTGATGTCGCTCCTACCGTCTACAAGATTTTTGGCCTGATGATTCCGAAGGAGGTCGACGGCAAGGCCTGGAGTTGGGAAGAGGCAGGCGGTAAGTGAGGAGGCTTTAGTTGAAACAGCTGTTTCTTCCACGCCACGTGACCGGATTTGCGGGAGTTATTAGATGACCCTCGTGGTTACCGGAGGTACTGGGTTCATCGGCAGCGCTTTGACGCAACGCCTGAAGGCGGCCGGCCACGCTGTAAGGATAATCTCTCGAACACGGGGTCACGATATTCTGGACCTGAACTCCTTCAGAAAGGAAGTTGAAGGTGCCGATGTTGTTTTCCATCTAGCTGCTCTGGTGCAGTCGCGCCCGGGTCCCTTTGAAGAGGTCAATCTGACTGGGTTGAAGAATGTGCTCAAAGCCGCCGCCGAGGCTAAAGTGAGGAAGTTTGTCTACGTTTCCTCGTTTACCGTGTTTGGGCCAAGCGGAGATGGAACCCACAATGAAGAGGACCTCAGGGATCGAGATAGCTTCTTTCACGACTACGATCGCTCCAAGTATCTCGGGCTGCAGTTGGTCAAGGAATGGCGATCGGGTTTGCCCACCAATGTCGTTTTTCCGACGGTAGTCTTTGGCCCCGGACTTGTTACTGAGGGCAACATCATGGTCCGGCTTTTCCGACGTTGGTTCAGCACTCGACTTGCGACCCTTCCGGGAAGAGGCTTGGTCGAGTGGAATTTTGTCTACCTGGAAGATCTGGTCACCGGCCTCATAAGCTTACTGAACAGGCCGGCTGGTGAGGATTTTATCCTGGGAGGCCAAGATGCTTCTCTGCGACAGGTTGCCCAGGAAGTGAAGAGAGCTAGTGGAAGGAATTTCTTGGTTTTAGGACTACCCGATTGGCTATTTAGGGCGAGTTGCTACGTGGAGGACTGGACTTCACGATTGCTTGGAGAGGCGCCGCTGGTGTTACCGAACACCGGCGATTTCTTACTGCAGAACTGGCGTTTCAGTTCGTCAAAAGCTCAGGAGTTGTTGAGTTACCAGCCCCGTCCGCTTTTCGAGGGGCTTGAGGCTACGTGCGAATGGATGACCGAAAAGTACTCCAAGCGGAAGACTGGCGCCAGCTAGAGCACCTTGTCCCTATTGGCTTCGCCTTTCTGCTCCCGTACATAAATCTGGCCACAACACTGCTTATCTGTGCGCTCGCTGTGGTCCATGCGGTCTATTTCAGTCCAAGGTGGATTCGGATCACTACCCGGGACCGGGAGCAACGTGCCGGCGTCTCGGTCGGAAAGCTTCTGTACGCGGTCTGTGTCTTGGCACTGATCCTGGTTTTCCATGACCGGATCTACATCGCGGCTGGAATTTGGGCAATTCTGGCGGTAGGAGATTCCCTTTCAAACGTCGTTGGAAGGCGTTTCGGGAAAAGGAAGCTTTCCTACAACCCGTCTAAGAGCTACATCGGCTCATTGACTTTCTGGATCACCGGAACCCTGGCTGCCTGGATTCTCATTTGGTGGAACCTGCCTCAGAACAGTGAGTTCTCGCCCGGTAGAATCCTCGCATTCTCAACAGTGGCAGCACTGCTTTGCGCCATTGTCGAATCTCTCCCCCCTGTAATAGACGACAACCTGGCGATTGCGTGGGTCGGCGGCGCGTCTTTCGCTGCTCTTTTTGCTATTCAGTCGCCTCTTCCGACACCGGTCATGGACTGGAAACTGGCACTCTCCATCAATGTTGTGCCCGCCATCATTGCCCTGCTGCTGAGGTGGATCTCGCCCCGCGGCGTTCTGCTCGCTTCTCTATTCGGCACGGTTATCTCTCTTGGCTTAGGTGTAACGGCTTATCTGACCATCTGTTTCTTCCTTCTTCTTGGCAGTTTAGTGACGCGTCTTGGGCTGAAACGAAAGACGCAGCAGGGTCTGGCGGAACCAAACCGCGGGAGGCGCGGCGTGGTCAATGTGATCTCCAACGGAACAGTACCTTTCATCATTGCCGTGTTCGGCTTCTGGCTCCACGATTCAGTCCTGATTGTGGCTTACGTTGCGGCAGTGGCGACGGCAACCTTTGACACTGTGGCCACGGAGATTGGCCAATGGCTGGGTCGGACGACTGTGAGCCCAGTCTCACTTCGCAGAGTGCCCGTAGGCACCCCAGGCGCCATTTCCCTCGAAGGAACGCTCGCGGGTTTTGCTGCTGCAGCGGCCATAGGTGTAGTACCGCTTCTGTTGGGGTGGCTTCCGCTTGCCGGCATAATCGTGGTGGTGGTGGCCGCTGCGGCAGGTGGTCTGAGTGAGTCATTGATTGCCTCCTGGTCGAGGCCGAAGTTTGTTTACGCTGGAGATGTTTTGAATTTCTACAATACTCTCGTTGGGGCTTCGGTTGGGGCCGGGTTATGGACACTCGTGTCGCTTTCCTAACCAACTGAACCGGGAGGATTGTGCAATGTTAGGAGTAAACCCATCAGGCCAAGGGGTGCCCTTGAGCCGGTACAGTGCAGAATAACTTGAACCAGGAAGGTAGTCAGCACATCGGAGAGAGATAAGGGGAACTATGTCGGAGGTACTGGCGTTCAGTGCAGCATTCCGGGAGTCTCTGAAAAGATTACTGCACTTTCTTTTCGCACGGGATAGCCGCGTGGTGGCTTTTCTCATCATCGGCGCTCCCCTGAGTCTTCTATTTGGACTCGCCCTCGGAAAGTATCTACTGCCTTTGGTCCAGGCTCTTGTAGCCTTTCCGCTGTTTCTTTTCCTGGTAGCAAGGCGGAGGTGGAGCCGAGCTTTTCTGGCAATGGCATTATGGGCTTTTCTTGGAAGCGTCTCCGTTGGAATTGCGAGTTATCTTTGGCCCGCTCGCATGGAGGCAACAGTTCTTAATGGTCGGGAATATCAGGGTGAGATGTTTCACTGGATAGAGACAGGAGTTGGTCCTGAGGGAGACATTCAGCAGTTTCTCCCACAACATCTGCTGCATTTGGGTGTGTTCATCCTGTTGACCTTCTTGAGCGCTGGGTTTTTGGGTTTAGTGATGGGATCTGTTCTCGTCAACTACATGTCATTCTACGTCGGCCTGCTGCTGCTTCAGGCGGAGCGGTTCTGGCTGGTATTGGCGCTGGGCTGGCCACCTTGGGCTGTTCTTCGCGTACTTGGGTTCATCCTCGCGGCTGTTTTCCTGGCTGCACTGACAATCCGTCTTTTCACGTCCTTGAAACTGGATTTAACAGGAGCAAAACGCTGTTTGGCGGCAGGGGCTGTACTGCTGATGCTTGATGTTGTGCTCAAATGGAGCCTGGCTCCCATCTGGCGGAGTCTTTTAGGTGCATATACGACTCTCTAGAGAAGGGGCGCGGCGGTGTCGAGACGACTCGGCTGTGCTCACGATGCCTGCTTCGATTTGGAGTAAGCTGAATCGAATGTACAGATTTCGACTGGTAAAATTGGGTGGGTTGGGTGTAAATTGACTAGTTTGAGCTTCAGAACGTAGAATTAGCACAGAAGTAGTCTATGAAGAGGAAACTCTACAGATTCAGATTCTTCGCAGGGCTCATCGTTGTTGGGTTGTGCCTGATATTTGGGGGAAATGCTCTGGCTTCTCCCTCTTCCGGGCACCTCAGCGGGCTGATCCTCAGTGAGCAAGGCTCGCCTCTTTCGGATGTTGTGGTGTCTCTACTGCAAGACTCGCGACGAAATGAGAGTCTTCCGACCCTCGCCAAGTCGAATGACGTTGGACGAATCCACCTTCGAGACTTACACTCCGGTACGTACCAAATCCTCATTAAGAGTGCTCTCTACCGTAGCCCCGTCAGACGAATCGTCGAGATTCTTCCGAACAAAACGGTTGTCGTCACGCTGATACTGCAGCAGGTCTTCGATTTTCAGAGTGGCGGAAAAGAGAATGTCAGCCTGAAAGCGATTCTCAGGAACAAAGAACATCAACGTCTGGTTTTCAGAGTTACTCCGGACCTGCCTGGTGATATCCCTGGAAATGAGAGACCGAAGCGGCTTTTCGAGGAAGCTGTTTTTCAGATTTACAGCAGCGCCGGCCAAGGAAGCAACTACTTTGTATATCCGGGTGATTCCTCTGGTGGCACGACTACGAATTTCGCTGTATTGGATAAGATCAACGGCAGGGTTGATCACATATTCGCCGGTCAGTTAAATTCGGGTGAAAATTCAATTTGGAGAGTTCACAACTTCTTTGACTATGAGTTGAGTGAACGAACCTCCTTGAGATTTCTTCTGGGTTACGGACGGATGAGCTTTGTCCAGCCGAGCCTTGCATTGCTTAGTAATCCTGGGGGGCTTGCTGACGATACCGAGTTCACTTCAGCTGCAGGCACTTCGAAGATAGTGAGTGCGGGAGTGGAGAACCACCTCGGCTTGACTTCGTGGTTGTCGGTGACTTGGGGTGCTCAAATAGACCAGTTGCGAAGTCCAAGGAGGGAGTTCTTCGTGAGTCCCAAGGCTCTCGTGCAGCTTTCTCCAGACGACATCACAGACGTTCAGTTTGCAGCCGTGTCCAGTCGGCCGAACCTGGGAAATACCCTGAGACTTCCCGATGGCAGGGATGTATCCCTGGCGAGTCCGCTTTATATCACTCATATCGATAATCAAGTTGAAATTGGTACGGAGCGCCATTACCAGTTGTCCGTTCGTCGTGCGCTTTCTCCGTCTACGGAAGTCGAAGGGGCTGTTTTCGAAAACAACTACTTCGGAGCAGTATCGCCGATCGTGGCATTGTTCAAAATGGTCCCTGAGAGAGAAGTGTTTCGTTTGGGGAATGCTCGGAGCCGAGGAGCACGTGTTACGATGCGGCAGGTAATCAACCAGTTCCTGAGAGTGGAAGCTTCGTACATCCGAGGAAGTGCTCCGGGACTGTCTCCGGGAATAGATTTTGATGGCATTGGGGAGACGTTCCTGACGACAGCTGCTCAACAGCGCCTCTTCCATGTGGTTTCAACACAGCTGAATGTTCGGATTCCGCAGTCCGGGACTTTTGTCACCGCGCTAATCAAATTTGTTCCGAGTCAGAATCCCCTGGTTCCTCTTGATCCGCTTTCAGATGTGTACGAAGTTGGGAATGCAGGCGTGAACCTGTTTGTGCGACAGGTAGTTCCCGTACCTCAGGGCTTTCTTGCTTTCCTGGGCCTGGACTTCTTAGCGCCAGAGAAGGTTGAGGCTCTTTTGGACGTCCGGAATCTAATGAACGACGATATTGGCCGACTGGAGACTGCCGGCGGTGATGTGACCTTGATCAACAATCCAAGATCGGTTCGGGGAGGAGTCTCCCTTAAGTTCTGATCCAGTCCCATTCCGAGTCGTTCAACCCTCGTAGTACTTTTCCTGAATCTCCCAGCAACTCAGCGCTTTGAAATGCACAGTTGATCCAGCAGCCAACCCTTTCGGTCTCATCGCGGAGTCCAATTTAGTGGATGCGGATTCAGAATATTGAATCAGATGGGCAGAACTGAGGCTGGCCTCAGCCTGAGAAGAGGCGCTATCGAACTTATTATCAACATGTTAACGGGGTTCAGTGAACACTTTTGTCTCTGTGGCACCAAATTTGCTTTAATCATCAAAGGGCTAGCTGTCTACAGCTGCAGGTTGTGCATGCAATATAAGAGAGTGGAGATTTAGAGAAGAATGGCCTTTCAATCCGGCCGCATCAAAGGAATTTTGATACTTGTTTCAGCTCCGCTCTTTGTCTATCTGGCACTTCTGAATCTCTCAGATCGGTCCAAGTGGAAAACTCCTCAGGACGGCCTCGTTTTCTCCCAAACTGAAAGAGGGATCGAGCTAGCGTTTGTCGATAGTTCGACACCAGATCTGAAACCTCGAGTTGGAGATCTGCTGGTTGACATCAATGGTTTGTCGCTACGGACGGTTGATGACTACCTGGAGGTAATTGAAGCACTTTCGCTGGGCAGTAGTGAACATTTTGTAGCCGACTACACTTTCCGCGGCCGTAATGGGGGATCTGAAGCCACCTATCCTGTTCGGATAGAGCGCACGTCGCAGTTCAGTGGGAGGGATATTCCCCTGATGGTTGTGGCTTTCGCGTTTCTGGCCGTTGGGGTCGTTGTTTTCATGCGCGCGGGGCACAGCTCGGGAGTTTTCCATTTCGCTTTGATCTGCCTTATCGCTTTCATCCTGCTGCAGTTCAGGCATTCTGGCCGTGCCGATACCTTTGATATCTTCGTCTATTGGCTGTCAGCCGTGACTCTGCTACTGTTGCCACCTCTGTTCCTCCATTTCTGCCTGGTTTTTCCTGGAGTGCACAAGTGGCTTCAGGCCCGGTCTGCCGTAATCACGGTGGCCTATATTCCCGCCGCAATTCTCCTGATAACCCATGTTGGGTGGTTTTTCGGGAGGTTACAGGGCATTGGCCTTCCACGAACTCCACATGTAGGGCACTTTCTAGACAAGATTGAAATCCTGCATTTTGTCGTCTATTTCGGAATCGCTATGCTGGCGGTTGCGGGCTCGCGGAAGCATGCGACTGGAGCGGTTCAGCGCAAACAGATGCAGTGGATCACTGTAGGAACGAGCCTGGGGATTCTGCCATTCGTCGCTTTCTACGCTATTCCCTTCTTGTTTGGAGTTGAGATCCGGTCATGGATGGAAGCGTCGGTTCTAGCCTTGATTCTGTTGCCGCTCAGTTTTGGGTATGCGATCGCACGGTTTCGTCTCCGGGACGTTGACCTCATTTTCAAACGCGGCGTAGCTTATGTAATCGCGAGCTCGGCGGTGCTAGCTTTTTACGTTGGCATAACAGTACTGATTGCCCGCGTTGTCCAAGATATTTCACCCAGGTCTGAGTTCTTCCTCCTCGCCCTTTCGGCTCTGGTCGTTGCCTTTCTGTTTGCACCTCTTCGGGATAGGATTCAAGAACAGTTGGACCGCTATTTTTACCGGGATCGTTACGTTCAGCGGAAGTCTTTTCGCGAATTCAGTGAGACGCTGGGATCTGAGATTGATCTGTCCAGGCTGACCAGTCAGATCTCTGACAGGGTCCAACAAACCCTGGATGTCTCTCCTGTCGCCATTTACCTCAAGGATGATTTGGACAGAAATGTTTTTCATCTAGAGACGTACCATGGGCTTCAGACGCTTGATCAACCCTCGTCAGTAGACATCACCGATGATGATTTGAGAGGTCTTGGGGTAACAGATTCGTTGAGTGGACGGTTCTCGACTCGTGTCGCCTCCTCGACAGTTCGTGCCAAATTGGGACGATGGGGCATTCGGTATATCGAGCCTCTCTCGGTGCGAGGCCGAACGATTGGCTTTGTGGGCCTTGGGAGACGGAAGAATGGGGATGTCCTGACCAGTGAAGAAATAGAGATGATGGCGACGCTGGCAAGGTACGCAGCCATTGCCATAGACAATGCCCATCTCTACCGGTCTCTTGAAAGCAAAGCGAGCGAGTTGATGCAACTCCAGGCATACAGCGAGAACGTCGTTGAAAGCATTAACCTCGGGGTGGCTGTTGTTTCAGCTTCAGGAGAGATTACGGTCTGGAACAGCACAATGACAGCAATCACTGGTATTACGAATGAGCAGGCCGAGGGCATGTCGATTTCCGAAGTGCTTCCGGCGGACTTGGCTTCTGCTCTTGATGAGGTAAAGGACGGTTCGGATTGGCTGGTTGATGGTGTGAGGCGTATTTACAAAACTCATATCGAAACAGGCGACGGCAAGCTGCGACTCATAAATGTGGTCCTCACCCCCTTCATCTCTGTTGATAGCATTAATACCGGGACACTCCTTGTCGTCGACGATATAACTGAGAAGGTGCGTCTTGAGAATCAATTGCAGCAGGCTGAGAAGCTAAGTTCGATCGGGCTTTTCGCTGCTGGCCTCGCTCATGAAGTAAACACGCCGTTGGCGGGCATTTCCAGTTACGCTCAGATGCTTATCGACGAGACCCCCTCCGATGACCCACGACGGGACCTTCTGGAAAGAATCGAGATACAGACGTTTCGGGCGTCGGAGATTGTGAACAACATCCTGAATTTCGCGCGTTTTTCGGACTCAGATTATGAAGAAATCAATGTCAACAGTCTGATGATGGACACTCTTTCATTGCTGAAACATCAGTTCAGGAATGCCAATATTGAGATCGATCTTGAATGCGATCCGACCCTCCCTCGAACAATCGGCAATGGTGGCAAGTTGCAGCAAGTCTTCATGAATCTTTTCATTAACGCGAAGGACTCGATGCCACAAGGTGGTCGGCTGAGACTCCGGACTTTAGAGAGGGATTCGGAACTCTTCATCGAGGTCCGGGACACTGGAACCGGAATATCCAAGGAAGATATTAAGAGAATCTATGATCCGTTCTTTACCACAAAATCGGTCGGGAAGGGAACAGGGTTAGGACTCTCTGTATCCTATGGTATTATCCAAGAACATTCTGGTCGAATTTCGGTCGAAAGTGAATTGGGCAAGGGTACGACTTTCTTGGTCGCTTTGCCGTTACGAAGAGTTAATTAAGGTCTGAGTGACTGCATGTCTCACCCGTCGATTCTCCTGATTGATGACGAAGAAATCATGCGAGAGGTTATCTCCAAGCTTCTCGAGAGGGAAGGCTACCGTGTCTTTACCGCACCGACTGGCGATGAGGGGCTCAAAATCCTGGAGGTCGAACCCGTAGACCTTATTGTCCTCGACTTGATGCTTCCCGGCAAGAGTGGTTTAGACACGTTAAAGGAGATGCTGGCAGTCGACCCGGACCTCGTGGTGATCATGATTTCCGCCTATGCCTCCATCGAGAACGCCGTCCAAGCGACAAAACTCGGCGCGTTCGACTTTGTAACCAAGCCGTTCAAGAACGAAGAGTTGCTGCATATTGTCAAGAATGGGATTACTCGTCGCACACTGGTGATGGAGAACCGACAGCTGAAACGGAATTTCGCAAAGCGGTTCTCTTTTCAGAATCTGATCGGGAAGAGTGAGCCGATGCAGCGTGTCTTTGAGTTAATCAGTCACGTAGGACCTAGTAGAAGCACAATCCTGATCCAGGGTGAGAGTGGAACTGGTAAGGAGTTGGCCGCTAAAGCTATCCACAACTGCAGCCCTCGAAAAGATAACCCGTTCGTTGCACTAAACAGCGGCAGTATCCCCAACGATCTGTTGGAGAGTGAACTGTTCGGCCATGTTAAAGGAGCCTTCACCGGGGCCGTGGCCTCAAAGAAGGGACTCTTTGAAATTGCGGATGGCGGAACGGTATTCCTGGATGAGGTGGGTAATCTCTATGGCCCGACTCAGGCCAAGCTTCTCAGAGTGATTCAGGAGAGGGAGTTTCGGAGAGTCGGGGGATTGGAAAACATCCATGTCGATGTGAGGATCATCGCGGCGACGAACGCAGATCTGAGAGCAAACGTTGAGAGTGGCCACTTCAGAGACGATTTGTACTACCGCCTGAACGTGATCACGCTCCCACTTCCACCGCTCAGAGAGAGGAAGGATGACGTTCCTTTGCTGGCGGATCACTTCATCAAGCAGTTCTGTGAAGCCGAGGAAAGACCCCTCTGCACTCTGGATCAGGAATCTCTGAAGGTGTTGATGGAGTACGATTGGCCGGGACATGTTCGTGAACTGGAAAACACGATTGAACGCGCAGTCGTTCTGGTTGCTGAAGATGGGTTGATTGAACAGTCACTTTTTCCTCGCGAGATTCTTGAGTCGTCATCGGTGAACCTGAGTCGACTGAAGCTCGGTGACAACGGTTCTTCACTGAAGGATCTTGTCCTGGAGTTTGAAAGAAACCTGATACTCGCTGCTTTGAAGAAAACCGATTGGAATCAGAAACGAGCCGCAGGGCTTCTCGGTGTGAACGCCACTACCCTCAACGAGAAACTCAAGCGGTTAAATATTACGATCCCCTGACGGGCCGTCCTCCACCAGCCATCTCCTATTTGCGATATCATGTAAACTTCTGTAAATTTGACACTTTTCTGTTTGGGTTTTGTCTAACTCAGCAGATCGACGGCCGTCGTATCACGGCGGCTAGAGAAAGCACATAAACTAGAGATGTCTAACGACGGAGGGTACGATCTTGTTTCTAGCAATTGGAGGACCCATTTGGGAATACTTCTCCCAGGGCGGTCCTATGATGTGGCCGCTCCTCGCATGTTCAGCTGTCGGAGTGATTTATATCATTGAGAGAGTCATTGCCTATAATCGTGTGAAAGGTGATACGGCTGAAATTGTCTCCCAGGTTCGTGAATTGCTCCTTCAGCACGAACTGCGTGGATCCATTGAGGTTTGCGAGGAGTATGCTCACCCGGTCGCGATCACGATGAAATCCGGCTTGCTTCGGTTTGGGAAATCCCATGAGGAGATCGAGAAGGCGATGGAGAGTGTAGCGCTTCACGAAGTCTCCAAGCTGGAGAAAAGACTCTGGTTTCTTGCGACTGTTGCAAACATTGCGCCACTGTTCGGTTTTCTAGGCACCGTTACCGGAATGATATCCTCGTTTGAGGCCCTGGCTGAAGTTGGCCTCGGTAATCCCGAAGCGGTTGCGGGCGGAATCTCGCAAGCTCTGATTACCACCGCGACAGGTCTGATGATTGCTCTCCCGGTACAGGCGGCCTATAACTACTTTGCCAACCGCGTGTCCCAGTTCGCCCTCGACATGGAACTCAGTTCTTCAGTCCTTTTGGAGACCTTCAGTGAAATTGAGGTAGAGGATCAAGATTAGGGAGCCGCATGAATCTAAGAAAGCAGCTTCATACAGTGCCGCCTTCAGTGCCGACCGCTTCCATGGCGGATATTGCCTTTCTTCTGATCATCTTTTTCATGCTGACCACCTCATTTTCTCCTGAACGTACGAGCGTACAACTCCCGGAGTCTTTGATTCAGATGAAGGTTACGGAGGAGGCCTCAATCATCGCGATCACTCGTGACGAGCAAATCCGCTTCACATCAGGAGAAGAAGAGTCGGTGCCTCTTTCGGGCCCTGAAGAACTCGGTCTAATCGTAAAGGAGATTATCGAGTTGGTTCCGAGTAAGGAATTCGTCGTTAAAGCTGATCGGAACGTGAGATACGAGGCCATCGACGGAGTGCTCGAAACCCTGCGTTCAAACGGAGCCAACCGGATAGGACTGCTTACCCGGCCTGAGAGAAGATTGGTTCCCGGTGAGGAGTGAGTGATGGCCAAACAACGGAAAGCGAAGAGAAAAGCGGAGATTCCCACAGCCTCGATGGCGGACGTGGCTTTCCTGTTGATCGTCTTCTTCATGTTGACGGCGGTTTTCACAACCACGCAGGGGCTCCGGTTCCGGTTTCCCAAAGATGACCCGACCAACCTGAATGTGCAACCTGAAGAAGCCATTCACATCAAGATTATAGGTGAGGGTCAATTCGTTGTGGACCGGGTCGCAATGACAATTGAAGAAATGGGAGGGTACATCCAATCCAAGATGAATCAGAATCCGGACAAGCCGGTGATAATACAGACTCTCCCGGATGTGCCTTACTTCGTGATGGTCGATGTTTTCGATGTTTTGAAACAGCTGGAGGTGGTGAACGTCTCGATTCCAACGGAATCAGAGATCGAACGCTGGAGACAGCTGGGAGTAATGGATTAACGGGCGTCCAAATCCGAATCCCGGAAAGCGCCCTGGGTGTGATTCTCAATGAAGAGATCGTTAGTGTTTTCTGCATTTGTGTGTTTTTTCACCGTTCTGCCGCTTTCTGCGCAAGGTGACTTTCAGAAGGGAATTTCATACTACAAGCAGGGGCGATACCAGAAGGCGATTGGTGAGTTTGAACAGATTGTTAAAGAAAACCCTGATTACGAAGCCGGCTATCGGGTGCTGGGCGATTCTTACCTCAAAGTTAAGAATTTCCAAAAAGCAGCCCAGGCTTTCGACCGGGCGCTCGAGCTGAAGGCCAATAACTTTGTCTCCTACTATGGGGCAGCGGTCGCCGAATTCAACCTGACCCAATACCGGAAGTGTGCTGCTACCCTGCTGCGTGGCGAGAAACACGCCAAAACTCCTCGTGAGCAGTACCAGGTTTACCAGTTGAGAGGCTCTGCTTATTACAGTATGGGGAGGTTTGAACAAGCGGTGGCAGACCTGGAGAAGGCGATTTCCATCCAGAGGGGCGGAGCCAAAGAGAGCCTCCAGCTGGGGATTGCACATTATCAGCTTGGCAACATGGCTGAGGCCAGACGCTATTTGGAGTTGGCAGCGTCGCTTAATCCGAACTCAGCTGAGGCAAAGCGTTTTCTCTCCAGGACTCAATACGCGGAAGCCGTGACTGCCATCCAGGAGGCAAAGTATCAGCGCGCGATAACATCCCTCCAGGAGTTCATCGGCGAGAATCCAGATGACGGCGAAGCCTGGTACAACCTTGGACTAGCCCTGCTCTTCTCAGAAGATCTCGAGGCCGCGGAACGGTCTCTAAAACGCAGCGCTGAACTGTCACCTGATAGCTGGGAAATCTTCGATCGACTCGGCTACTTGTATGAAAAGAAGAAACGTTTTCAGGACTCGATTGGCAGTTATCGAAAGGCTTTTCAGCTTCATCAAGATCCGCGAATTACAGAGAGTATTGAACGCGTCGAGGAGCGCATCCGCCGAGCGAAGAGTTAGCTCGCATTTCTCACCAGCTGGTGAGAAATGCGAGCTCAAACTGCTTCTGTCGAGACCGGGGAAAATGCACTCGTGAGCCAAGTTGACAGCCCTCGAATCCCCATGTCAAGATGCCCCGCATGACGATACTGGAGAAGCTTCGCAGCCGTGCTTGTGGCAACCCGCAGAGACTGGTTTTTCCTGAGGGGCAGGACCCTCGTATAGTCGAGGCAGCCTGCCGCATCGCTCAAGATGGCATTGCCTACCCGTCACTCTTAGGCGTACCCGCGGAAATCGAAACGTTAGCCCAGGAGAAGGACCTGTCATTAAGTGACGTTGAGATCATTGACCCGGGTTCCTCGGCACAGCTGACTCGGCTGACAGAGTTGTTCTTCGAGAAGCGGAAACATAAAGGAATTACGCTTGACCAAGCTGAGGAGTATGTCCGGGACCCCGTTGCGTTTGGAGCAATGATGGTCGCCGACGATCAATGCGATGGATATGTAGCTGGAGCAGTTAGAACTACTGGTGATACAGTCCGGGCCGGCATTTGGTGCGTTGGTTTGACGCCTGGAATCTCCGTGATTTCCAGCTTCTTCATTATGATCTTGCCGGACAGCAGTTGGGGCGAAGGTGGAGCGCTGTTGTATGCTGACTGTGCCGGTGTTCCGGATCCAAAACCTCAGGAGTTGGCGGACATCGCGATCTCAACGGCGGAGAATACCCGGATCTATCTCGAGGCCGAGCCTCGAGTTGGGTTCCTTTCATTCTCTACGCACGGCAGTGCTAGTCACCCTGCGGTTGAGAAAGTCGTTAAAGCTGTTGAGATACTGGGGAAAAGGGAACCGGGTTTCATGTTCGATGGTGAGCTCCAGGTCGATGCAGCGCTTATTCCCGGTGTCGCTGCCAGAAAAGCGGCAGGAAGTTGTGTGGAGGGACGTTGTAACACCTTGATCTTCCCGACCCTGGATGCGGGCAACATTGCTTACAAGCTCACCCAAAGGTTGGCGGGAGCCGAAGCAGTTGGCCCGATCCTCCAAGGCTTGGCCAAACCACTGAACGACCTGAGTCGAGGCTGTTCTGTTGAAGACATCGTTAATGTGGCCGCAATCACTGGACTCCAGGCGGCCGAAGGAAAGAAGAGGAATTAATGTCAAATATTGAAAGTATTGTTGCGAGAGAGATTCTTGATTCCAGAGGAAATCCCACAGTTGAAGCAGAAGTCGCCACAGATGTTGGTTTCCTGGGGAGAGCCGCAGTTCCATCCGGAGCTTCTACAGGTGAGCATGAGGCTTTGGAGCTTCGGGATGGAGATGCAGAACGTTTTTTGGGCAAGGGCGTAAGCAAAGCCGTCGCCAACATCGAAGAGCTGATAGCTCCAGCTCTGATGGGTAAGCCCGTGTTTGAGCAGATAGAGATTGATCAGACGCTGCTGGCTGTGGATGGGACCGAAAACAAAAGCAAGCTGGGTGCTAACGCGATGTTGGCGGTTTCGCTGGCCTCTGCACGTGCTGCTGCTGCAACCGTTGGATTATCTCTCTTTCAGTACCTTGGCGGAGTCAATGCGAGTACACTTCCGGTTCCCATGATGAACATCCTCAATGGAGGAAGTCACGCAGATAACAACGTTGATTTTCAGGAATTCATGATAATGCCGGTCAACGCCGATTCCTTCGCGGAGGCATTGAGAATGGGTGTAGAGACTTTCCACCGCCTCAAGAAGGTCTTGTCTGGAAAGAGCTACAATACATCGGTGGGAGACGAAGGTGGCTTCGCCCCAAACCTGAAATCAAACGAAGAGGCTGTTGAAGTGATTCTCGAGGCCATATCTCTGGCCGGCTATGAGGCTGGTAAAGACATTCTTCTGGCGTTAGATGTTGCAGCTAGTGAATTCTACGAAGAGAGTGGGGATTATGTTTTCGCGAAGTCGGGTGGCAAAAGGGTAAGTGCCGCGGGCATGGTTGAACTCTACAGCCAGTGGATTGATAAGTATCCTATCTATTCAATCGAAGATGGATTGGCCGAAGACGACTGGGACGGCTGGAAGCTTCTAAGTGATGAATTGGGAACTCGCGTCCAACTTGTGGGCGATGACCTGTTTGTAACGAATCCGACGAGGCTGAAACGGGGTATCGATCAGGGTATTTGCAACTCCATTCTGATTAAGCTGAACCAGATTGGCACACTGACAGAGACTCTCCGCACCATCGAACTCGCTAAAGTGAACGGGTATGCAAATGTGATCTCTCATCGCTCGGGCGAGACCGAAGACACTTTCATAGCTGACTTGGCGGTGGCTACGAACGCAGGGCAGATCAAGACCGGTTCAGCGAGCCGGACGGATCGAATTGCCAAGTACAACCAACTCTTGCGCATCGAGGAAGAGCTAGGCAGCCAGGCCACATTTTCGCAACTGCGGGATTTTCGCTGAAAGCTGGAAAAGAACCAAGATTCGAAACCATGATATATGCCAGGGGCAGACTGCCCCTGGCTTTTCCATCAGTATCGTCATTCCTACCTGGAACGGTCTGGCCCTGTTGAGGGAGAACCTTCCCTCTGTACTGAAGGCGGCTCAAGAGTACGAGGTGCGTTCTGGGGCAACGACCGAGATTCTCGTCGTGGATGACGGAAGTACTGATGAAACCACGACAGCTCTGCCCCTGGAATTCCCGAAAGTACATCTGATCGAGCGTCCCAGGAACGAGGGCTTTGCGGCAGCCTGCAACAGCGGCTTCAGAGAGTGTCGAGGCAATCTGGTTGCCTTGCTCAATAATGATGTTCAAGTGGCCAAAGACTACCTTACACGCCAGGCCGAGCACTTCGTGGATCCCATGGTTTTCGCGGTCACTGCAAAAGTCTTTGACTGGAATGCTCCGGTTTTCGTAACAGGGGGACGTTTCGGGAAGTTTCGCAGGGGCTTCTGGAGTGTCTATTTCAACTACGATGTGTCACTCCCCGAAGCAAAGGGATGGGTCGCAGATCGTCGACTTCTTTCCTTCTACGCGATCGGCGGATTTGCCACTTTTGAAAGAGAGAAGCTGTGCGAAATTGGTGGATTCAACGAACTTCTTTCCCCCTTTCATTGGGAAGACGTAGATTTGTCCTACCGTGGATGGAAAAGGGGCTGGGAGGTTCGCTACGAACCTAGAAGCAGAGCCCGTCACAAAACCAGCGCAACGATTGACGCTCACTACAAGGAGAAAGCAGTGGAACAGGCTTCATTCCGAAACCGCCTGCTTTTCCATTGGATCAATATCCACTCCCCGATCCTTCTGACCTGGCATTTCATTGTCCTATCGTTCATGCTGGTCTGGAAGACTGTTACCCTTAAGTTCCTTTTCTTGAAGGCTTTCGTGCAGGCCGTAGTGTGTTGGCGAGAGGTCCTGATGAATCGTCGAATGGAGCGACAAGCATCGAAACGATCAGACTGGCAAGTGATAAAGCTTCTGAACAACTTCTACCGCTCTGCCCCTATTCAGGTCTACTATAGCCATCAGGAAGTCATTGAAAAACACCGGGAATTCGAGTGAAGAAGATTTCAGCGGCACTGATTACTTATAACGAACAGGACAAGATCGAAGCCTGTCTGGAAAGCCTCGAGGGTCTGTGTGACGATATCGTCGTCTTAGACTCCTATAGCACCGATTCAACGGTTGAACTGAGCCGCCGCTTCACAGATCGAGTCATTCAAGAGAAGTGGCACGGTTACACCAAACAGAAACAGTTGGCGACGGATCTCGCTGAACATGACTGGGTTCTGAGCCTGGACGGTGATGAGAAGCTGAGCTCCCTCCTTCGCCAGGAACTGCTGGAATGGAAGGCTCAACCAAACGATTACTGTGATTCCTACAAACTTCCCAGACTGACTTTCTTTATGGGGCGCTGGATCAGGCACACGACCTGGTACCCTGACTGGCAGGTTCGTCTCTTCAGAAGATCAAGGGCTCGATGGCAGGGACGCAACATTCATGAGGGGGTCACAGCTGAAGGTCGGCAGCGTAAGTTCTCGGGGCATCTATTGCACTATACGTACTCATCGATTTCGGAGTATCTCGTGCAACTCGAGAACTTCTCGTCGTTGGCGGCGATGGACTATCACGAAGTGGGCAAGAAGGTAGGTGTTCTTCGTCTAGTCCTTTCTCCACCGAGTGTGTTCCTGAAGAACTACATCGCCCGGGCAGGATTCATGGACGGTATCCCGGGGCTTGTTGTCTCGATCTTGGCGTCGGTCTCTACCTTCTTCAAATACTTGAAGTTGTGGGAACTGCAGGGGAGGTATGGAACTAAGGAATCCTCGTGGCGAGAGCTTGACGATTCCTAAACCGTGACTGCCTACAAAGGGTCTTTTCCGTCAGATCTTGTGATGAAAAAGAACATTCTATTTATTGATGACGAGATTGTCTGGAGAGGCGGACAGGAGCAGGTCTTCAGTCTCATGTCCGGCTTGGACCGAAGCAGCTTCCGTATCTTTCTGGCAGCTCCACAAGGTGCCCCGCTTGCTCAAAGAGCTGCTGAGTCGGGGATTCCCGTTTTCCACCTCGAACCGAGCTGGGAAGTTAGTCTTTTCGCAATCCTCCGATTCCTGAAGCTTCTTCAATCCCAGAGCTTTGATGTAGTGCACTTCAACACACCGAGACCTCTGTTGTCTGGTGGAATAGCCTGCAGGCTATCCAGCGTGCCCGGCGTGGTGATTTCGAGGAGAGTCAATTTTCCCCTCAGGTCCTGGCTGAGCAGCCTCAAATATAACTATCTGGTGGACCGAGTCTTTACTGTGTCAGCTTCTATCTGTGAGACATTGATCCGAAACGGGGTCTCCTCCAGTCGAGTGAGCGTGATTTACGAAGGTGTTGACCTGGACTGGTTCGACCAGCAGATGACAAGGTTGGCGCTTCAGTGGCGCGGTCGTACGCTGGTTGGGACCGTGGCTCACCTGAGTTCAGAGAAGGGGCACGAGACCCTTCTCAGAGCGATTGCCGAACTCAAAAACTGCTACCCCGAGGCTCTTCTCTTGATCGGTGGAGATGGAGAACTGCGCGCTGAGTTAGAGGCGACAGTAATCGATCTTGGAATCTCTGATCAGGTGAAGTTTCTCGGATTTCGCTCTGACGTTGAAGGCTTGCTTAAACAGTTTGACATTTTCTGCCTTCCTTCCCTTTCAGAAGGATTGAGTTCAGCCATCCTGGCGGCGATGGCTGCCCGGTTGCCCGTTGTTGCAACTTCAGTCGGGGGCATACCCGAGTTGGTTCAGAATAGCGTGACAGGCTGGCTGGTAAAACCGAATCAGCCGCATGAGCTGGCTCTCGCATTAGAGACACTCTTGAAGGACCAAGTGCTGCGTGAGCGTATGGGAAACGCCGGGCGACAACGAGTGGACAGCCATTTCTCTTTTCAGCAGAAGTTAGATGCAACTGAGCGTGCATATGAAGAACTGCTACGTCCTGGAAGGAACTGAGACCGGAGGCTATGTGTGGCAAGAACTCTAATCGTTAAGAATCGAAAAGCATTCCACAACTACCACATCCTGGATCGAATGGAGGCTGGGCTCGTACTCCAGGGCACCGAAGTCAAGGCGATTCGGGAGCACCGGGTGAATTTAAAGGAATGTTACGTAAAGATTTTGAATGGAGAGGCCTGGCTGGAGGGCTGCCATATTAGCCCCTACTCGCACGGTAATATTACCAACCATGAGCCGAACCGAATCCGGAAACTGCTTTTGAATCGTCGCGAGATCAGCAAGTTGGCTGGAGCCGTCGCGCGGAGTGGGCTGACGATTGTTCCGTTGAGTATGTATTTTCACGACGGAAAAGTGAAGGTCGAGATAGCCCTTGCTCAGGGCAAGAAAACGGTCGATAAGCGTGAGAAGGCGCGCCGGAAAACTATAGACAGAGAGGTCGAGACTGAGTTGAAACGGAGGTAACTCCGTGTACGGTTCTCAGTGATCGGCAGGGTTACTTACTCACGAATGCTCAAACCGAAGAAGCTGAAGTTCGAAGTTCGAAACAAATCTTAACCTCTAATATCTAAGGCTTAAAACAGGGTTCTTCCTGTAAGTGATTGTAAATTATCTACTTCGGGTTGTTTAGTGATTAGAAATTCGAATTTAGAGCTTGTTTCGAGTTTCGGAGTTCGAGCTTCGAGCCTGGTTGTTGCGGTTTCCGTTGAGCAACAGCCCCTGACACCCT
>JAUWTT010000279.1 GCA_030614585.1 Acidobacteriota bacterium | reverse complement strand
TGGGGGTTGACCGTTTTCAGAAAAGTGATCGTCAGGATCATGACGACTGGCAAGAAGGTGGAAGAAAGAACGAGAACACAGCCGGGAAGACCGAATAACCAGGAGGATGTAGTGGCTGCCAGAGCCGGATAGGACTTCGACAGCAGTCCGTTTCTGCCCAAGACATCGAACCATGAAACAGCCGTGACATAGGGAGGGATCAACAGTGGAATGGTGAAAAGGAAGATGAAAGTTCTGCGAAGCGGAAGGTCACTCTTTCCTAACAAAATCCCCAGCGGAAGCCCGACCAGAGTTGTTCCCAGTGTTGTCAACGAAGCGAGGATGAGACTATTTCCAAGTAAGCTCCATTGTCGGCTTGAAGTCACTACTTGTGCATAAAATGAGAGGTTGAACTGACCATCCACCACCACGCTTTGAAGGAACATTGTCAGTAGCGGTACTAATCCTGCCACTGCCAAGATGACCACGGCAATGCAAAGCACAGTGAGCTTGACTGTCAATAGCCCACCCACTCCTTAAGAAAAGGCATGATCTCCTTCATTTTGCCGGCCACTTTGGCATAGTCGACTTGCATCGTCTTGAGGTCTTCAATGGAGGGCATCTCCGGAGGTGATTCGACTCCAGCGTGCAGTGGAATCTGAGCTGCGTCCGAGAGAGCCAACCTGCGTTCAGTTTCCTTAGAGAGCAGGTAATCGATCAGCCTCTTCCCGTTTTCAGGATTGCCCCCCCCCTTTATCAACACAACTGCATTAGGCAGAACCAGACAGCCAATCTGATCCTCACCCTGATCTGGATGGACCATCCTTATGGGTCTCCCCTGTCGCATTCGACTGACTGCGTCGTCACTGTCCACCAGACTAAATGCAAATTCACCTGCGGCGACAAGATCAGCACTTTCTCCGTTACTGCTTGACAGTCTGATGTCGTTCTGTTTCAGTTCTTGCAAAAATGCCTTCGCACGCTCGCCACCCCAGGAAGTAAAGAGGGCAGCTAGAGCTGTCGTGGTCGTTCCAAACAGAGGATTGGCGATAACGCCCTGGCCTCTCCAATGTGGGTCGGTAAAGGCCTGGATCGAGTCTGGAGGAATCTCAACTTTCTGGTGGACAACCAAGACCCTGGTTCGGGCCGAAAAGCCCGTCCAGTGCCCTTGAGGATCCTTGAAAATGTCCGGAATTCCAGCTGCACTTAACGAAATGTAAGGTGCGCTGATCCCCTGTTGTTTCAAGATTTCGGCTCGGATTGGTTCATTGGCCCAGAACACATCTGCTTGTGGGTTGTTCTTCTCGGCAACTAAGCGATTCAAAACACCGGTACTCTTGGTTTCTTCCGTGTCAAAGACGGCATTCACCTTGATGCCGGTCTCTGTTTCAAACTCTCGGAGAATCGGTTCCGAGAACACCTGGTCTTCACTCACATAAGCGACAACCTGCCCTCTTTCCGATTCAGGCAGAGCGCAATGAGCGCAAAGGACAATCAAAACGAAAATCAGAGCAGCAAGCCGACCAGACTGCGGATTGCTTCCTGAGGACTTGCTCTTTTCAAGGTTGTTGTAAAACTCGTTGTTTTTCATGACGTACTCAAAAAATGAATTGCATTCCAATATAGGCCAAAAGATCAGGCCCCCCTTCCTCTGAACCCCGCAAGCTTCGCCCCACACTGGCCAGAAGAGTCAGGAAGCGGGTTAAATCAGTTCGACTGCCAACGGTAAAGACCAGTTCGCTGCCGCTCAGGTCACGCAGCGCAGCACCACGAATTTCCCCGATCAACTCAAAGCGGGGGAATTCACGTCCCAGGGCTACTCCGTAGACCCATACATCCTCGGTGTGGTGAAAGGCTGCGTAACCCACCTCCAAATTAGCGGAGAGAGGGCCAAGATTCTTTGCGATCTGAAGTGGAATCAGGAGCTCGAAACCTTCCTCAGTCAACCCCCTGTCAACAGCACAAGAGTTACTGAAAGCGAATTGCGGATAGACGGAAACCGCGGCTCCTGCTGAGTCTTCCTCGAGGAAACGCCATTTTACACCGACCTTTGGGTTACCCAGTCCCGAGCGCAAGGAATCCGGTGAGTTTTCCAGCAGCAGCCAGGGGACCTCGAACTTCAACTGGACGTTTTGGCCATAACCGTAATTGAGGTCCAGAAGAGGGGCTTCGTAGACCCTTTGCTTTCTAATTTGCTCGATGGTCAAAGCGATGTTGATTTCCCAAACACCGTCACCCGGAGTCCCGGGATCATCGGTCAGAAGCGGTGGCCCACCCTGTGCTGCCGCCGGCTTTGAAGCGATTCCTCCTACAAGAAGAAGCGTCATTATGGAAGTGCTGCTCAGTAGAGCGTGTCTCACCAGCGTCCCTCCCCCAACCTACAAGAGTTCAACACTACCTCAAAACCTGCTGTCTGAGAATGGGGCAGGGCAAAGGCCCTCGCTAACTTTCATTTATCCTTGATTTCAAAATCGTCAAAAGACGAGGCAGCATCTGCCTTTGTCCATATCCCGACTCCTCCGGCTCCGGGAAATGTCGAGTCACTCAGTTCCAATTGCTTCTCACCATTCAGGTACGCAAGAATCTGATTTCCATGGTGGTGAATAGTAATCGTATGCCACTGATCAGCCGGGAGCTCTGCAGTGGCGCTGCCGAGCTGAACCCGCTTACTCTCTTTGACATAGTAAACACGAAAGTTGTCTTCCAGTGGATTCCAGCGAGCGATGTAGTAATTGTCTTTGTCCTGCACTCTCCAAATCGGCCCTCCACCCTGATCGACACTGCCTTCCCTCGCCTTGACTTTCACTTCCACAATGCCATCTTGGAAGGAGCTCTGATTGGTCCAACATATATTAAAGGTGCCGCGATTGTAATCATTGATCTCCAGTGCCAGCACCTGGCCACCTGAGGGAGCGGTGGCGTCTTTTTGCACGGACCAGTCCGCTGGTCTTCCCTTGGGGTGGTTAGCTTCAACCTTCCACCCAGCCGGTAGTCTCCCCACTTCCACGTCGTCGAAGGTGCCTTCTGTGTTCTGCAAAGTTGGAGAACCCGTCTGTTCAAGTTCGGCTTCAGGACCTCGTGCCGAATGACCGAGACTCGCCTCACCGGTCGTGGTATCACACCCAATCATCGAAACTGCCATAAAAACAGCTAATAACAAACTCGCTTGACTCATCATACTGCCCCTTCTAAACGATTCTAGATCCCTATTGAGCCGGCTGCAGGTAAGACAATTCGAAAAGTGCTTCCTCCGCCAACCGCACTCTCTAACTCTGTGTGTCCACCACTGGCCTCTCACGTCTTACGTCATTGGGTGAGAGAAATAGTTCTCACGCAAAGCTCGCAAAGACGCTGGGCAATGAACCTTTGGGAAAGAGGGTGGTGCAAGCATCCTCCTTCGCCAAGGCTATGGAGGACAGGCCGACAACCAGACCGATTCCCCCGTTCACCGAATACCGTTAACCGTTAACCGCTCACTCGTCCCCAGCCGTGCCCATAACTTGAATCGCAACTTCACGATGACGCGAACGATTGTCGAAATCCAGAACTACGATTTGCTGCCAAGTCCCGAGCCTCATTCGGCCGTTGACGAAAGGAACCGCCAGAGATGGCTTCAACAGAGAGGCCCGAACATGTGAAAAACCATTCCCGTCATGCCAGGTCTCTTCGTGATGATACTCGGTGGTCGGAGGTGCTATCCGGTTAAAAAGTTCCTCCAGGTCATTCACGAGGCCCGGTTCGTACTCCACCGTTGTTATGCCACCTGTCGAACCGACAACGAAAATGGTCACCACCCCCTTTTTTGCTCCACTCTCCAGGATCTTCTCCTGTACCTGAGCGGTGATGTCCACAACATGGCAGAAACCCTTGGTATTTAGCGACAGGGAGAAGTCCTTTACCAACATAATCTCGAAGTCTAGCACAGCGCGATTCGTTCTCACAGGATCATGCAAATGGAGAGTAGAAGGCTCCATAAACTCGCTACAACCCTCCCGAACGACCTCAACTACTATTCCCTCCGTTTGACCCGTTATTGAAAGGGATGTGAAAGGGACAGGTTGGTTTTCGATTCCCCCCTATTCACTTTTCAGAAGTTGTTGATTCTGTCGGGTCTACCCGAGTCTGAAGCAATCGAATTCTAACTAGTTCCCGGAACCACTCAAGTTACGGATCGAGTACAACTTGCTCTGAGTGCGTATTAAGAGTCGATCTCCAGCAATGGCCGGAGTTGCCAGGGTGAAATCCTCAAGGGGATTGATACCCAGCAGCTCAAACTCCTCGCCTGCTCTGATGACGAACGTATGGCCCTCTTCGTTGATACAGAAGACCATCTGGTTGTAGGCCCATGGAGACGAGGTGAAGTTGTGGGCGGTCCGGTGAATCCGAGACTTATAGGTCAGTTGGCCCGTCTTGGGATCATATCGGGAGAAAATCCCCTTGTCAGAAAGAACGTATAAGCCCCCACCGTAGATCACAGGTGTTGGCAGATAGGTACCTCCCGCCACACGGTTGTACCAAACGACATAGTCATTCTTGTTACTCTTCTCGTCAGGGGTGATATCCCCGGCTGCTCCAGGTCGAATAGCTGCGATTGGCTTATTCGACTCTCTTGCAGATCCCGCAGTCACGTACAGTAAACCCTCCCAAGCGAAAGGGCTCTGGATCGACATGAGCGACATGCGTCCCATTCGCCACAGTTCGGAGCCATCCAAACTATAGCTGATCACCGCTCCCGGACCCTGGGTGACGATTTCCGTACGCCGCTCGTTTTCCCAGACAAATGGCGTCGACCAACCGGATCGTATTCGATCAGAACCCAACCCAGTCCGCAAGGTCCGCCAAAGTGGCTCACCGGTCCGCTTGTCGAAGGCTGCGATGTAACTCTCCTCTTCGTTGTCATTGAGGATGAATAACTGGTCGCCGTGCTGCGCTGGTGAGGCCCCACATCCAAAGTCAAGATATACCTTGTTTGGTTTGAGCGGTGTAGACCACAATTGGTTGCCCTCAAAGTCGAAGGCGTAAAGACCGAGAAAGGCAACATAGACGTAGATTCGCTCTCCGTCGGTTACTGGGGTTTCCGAAGTGTAGCTGTTCTTTCGGTGCCGTCCAACCGGAGGGGGGCCATAAAAGAAGTCACGCTTCCAGAGAATCTCTCCACTCTCGAGTTCAATACAGAAGAGGCTGTAAGTTAATTCCACCGTTTTTAGGCCAAGAAATCGGCTCCCGCCCCACTCACCCCGCTCGAGCATCATCTGTGCAAATCGAAAGTAATCATTCGCAGTCGAGCAGAGACCCCCTCCCCCTGAATAGTAGTTCTTTGGGCCGTCATACGGGTAGTCAACGGAGTAAATCAAGGTTCCCTCACGAACCTCCTCTCCCCCTGATTCTCGAAGCCCGGAACTATCCCCGGGGCTGTAAACAGTAGCTAAACGACGGACCTTTTCGGTCGGCAAGTAGAAATGTGTATCTTCCATGCCGAGCGGTTTGAAGATCCTGTCCTCAAGGAATTCGTTCAGAGTCGTCCCGGACAATACTTCCACGAGGTAGCCCAGAACATCGGTATTCATTCCGTACTCCCAGGCCTCCCCGGGATGATTGGCCAATGGCATCAGTGCCAATTGTCGGATCTTCTCACCAAGAGGGCCCGGCCAGAGGGACAGTCCGTGGGGCAGCTTGGCCTCATTGTAGTAGTCCGCGAAGTAAGGGTTCCAGTGATAAGTCAACCCAGAAGTGTGTGTGAGCAGGTCATGAACCGTGATCTCTCGTGAGGCCGGCATTGACGGATCATCGTGTCCAGCAGCCTCGGGCACTAGTACCCGAGCGTTCTTGAATTCCGGGATATAGTTCGACACAGGGTCGTTCAAGCGGAAACGTCCCTCTTC
>JAUWTT010000361.1 GCA_030614585.1 Acidobacteriota bacterium | reverse complement strand
ATTTTCAAGACTAACTTTCAGCACGATACCAGTAATCTCTATCTGAACAACGGCGACGGTAGCTTCCGGGATATCAGTACCATGGCTGGAACAGGTACCAGGACTCAGTTCGTAAACTGGGGAGCCGGTTTCATGGACTATGATAATGATGGCTGGACCGATATCTTTTACGTCACCGGACACGTCTATCCCAGAATTGAGAGATACGAAGTTGATGCTGAATTCAAGACCCCTAGCATTGCCTACCGCAATCTGGGAAACGGGAGATTTCAGGAGGTCTCTGACCGACTCGGACCTGGAGTTCTTGAAAGGTTCTCGAGTCGTGGGTGCGCTTTCGGCGATTACGACAATGATGGTGATATTGATGTAGTTGTCCTGAATATGAACGACCCTTTTTCTCTGCTTCGGAATGACGGCGGGAACAAGAACAACTGGATCAAGCTCAAGTTGATCGGGACGGTTGGAAATCGTTCTGCTATTGGTGCTCGTGTCAGAGTAGTAACTGGAAGCCACTCTCAAATTGATGAGGTGCGCAGTGGAGGCAGCGTGATGTCGCAAAATGATCTGCGTTTGAATTTCGGGCTGGGGAGTTCACACAGCGTGGATCTAATTGAGGTAAAGTGGCCAATGACTGGAAAGACCCAACACTGGGAAAACATCGATGTCAACCAGATCATAACGATCCGAGAAGAAAAAGGAATTGTTGGGGAAGAGGGCTAGAAGATTCAGCCAGAATGAGTGGGGGGGTATCCCGAACTCTCAATCGATAGAAAAGTTCAATAACCTGGAAATCTCTGCAGGAAAAAGGTTGAATTCAGATTTGCGGAGATGCCGTTTTTGCCCTTTTTGAGGCTTGTCCGCCCATAACATCTCGTTTGCAAATTGTTTGGAGGAGGAAATGAGAATTCTGCCGAACCTTTTCTTACTTCTGTCACTAACAGTGATCTTTGGAACAGCCTGTACTTCGGGCCACCGCGGAATAGAGACCCTGCCATTGATCGAGACACAAGAAGGCGGAAGGACGATGCCGTATTACCCCGCTGATGGTGTAGTGGCCGGAGTTAATCCGCCGGGTTTCTTCTGGCCGGTGCGCGAAGATGCAGAAGCCTACAACTTTCTGCTCTTTTCAGAAGACCGTGAGGCCCCACTAATTCAGCAAGACGGTTTAACCTCGTCTATCGCAATTTTGAAAGGTCCTCTGCCGGCGGGAACATATGAATGGCAGGTTGTTTTTGTAGACGAACAGGGTCAATGGTTCGGACGTGCGAAAAGAAGAAGTTTTACCCTGGAGGAAGAAACCCAGGAACTTGCAATGCCGGATGTGGGAGCCCTGACAGCCCGGCTTTCGAATGTGCGACCGCGCATTTTCCTGGCAGACGACGGGGATTTGGCAAAGCGGATTGCTGTATTAGCTGATTCGAACGATGCAACCTGGAAGTATTTCATTTCCCGAGCAAATCTGGCTCTAGACGAACCGCTCTATCCTGAACCGGCTCCCTACAAGGACGGAGAATTCGAGGTGGGTGAATGGAGAAGAATCTATACCCCGGGGAAACGGGGTAGTGCCCATTTACTCAGGCTGTCCCTGGCCTGGAGAGTAACCGGGGAGGAGAAGTATCTGGCTGGTGCGCGAAAATGGCTTCTGCACCTGTCCGACTGGGACCCGGACGGTATCACGAGTTACAACCTGCCCCTGTCCGACGGTTCAACAGGAAACGACGAAGCGGGCATGCCGATGCTGGAACGCATGGCAATTGCCTATGACTGGATAGGAGAGCACCTCACTGAGGAGGAACGCAAGAAGGTGCTGGAATGTCTCCGCCGCCGGGGAAACCAGATTCTGGAACACTACCGAGAAGTCGATTTCATTTCCGGACCCTGGTCCAACCATGACGTGAGGGTTCTGGCTTTCTTTGGATTTGCGGCTTTATCCTGTTTGGGGGAAGTAGATGAGGCGGAAACGTGGCTGGATTATGTCTTGAGATGCTATCTGACAACCTATCCCACCTGGGGTTCAGACGATGGCGGTTGGGCACAGGGCTTGAGTTACTGGGCTGCTTACGTTGGCTGGAATACGAACTTCGTTGTGGCCTTTCAGCGAACCACCGGAATCGACCTGTTCAGAAAACCGTTTTTCCGCAACAACGGGTACTTTGCCGTCTACTTCCATCCGCCCTATGCCCAGCGAGGTGGTTTCGGGGACAATGGCGGAGCCGCACCCAGTATGCCGGAGAAACTGCTGCTTCAGAAATATGCCTCCGCCATGCATGATCCAGTCCTTTTATGGCAGAGTGAACAGATTGTCGTGACCGATGGGATTGACTCCAAGCTCCAGGTTTCCGCGAAAGATCCGGACTGGAAGGAGTGGCACGTTGAAGATGTATTTAGTCTGGTGTGTCCCAAACCAGAGGGTCTCGTGCCCCAATCGCCCGCCGGTCTCCCCGGTTCCAAATGGTTAAAGGATATCGGTTGGGTAGCATTTCATTCGGAACTTGGGGATTCTGAACAGGATGTCTGGGCCCTGTTCAAGAGTAGCCGCTACGGAAGTTTTAGCCACAGCCATGCCGACCAGAACAGTTTTCAACTGAATGCCTGGGGCCGTGCTCTGCTTATCGACTCGGGCTATTACCCATGGTACAGCAGCCCGCATCATAACCTCTGGACGAGACAGACACACGCTCACAACGCTGTGCTGGTGAACGGCCTCGGCCAGGGCAGCAGCTCGATGGACGCCTCTGGGAACATCGAGCAGGTCCTTCACAGGGAAGGACTTACTGTAGCCATGGGTGAGGCAGCCAGGGCTTATAACGTACCGATGAACGAGTTCACTCGAGAACAGTGGCAGAAACATTTTTCGGGAACACCGGTTCCGGCTGACAACCCAAAAGTGCTCACCGCCAGACGGACATTGGCCTTTCGGGGAGAAGGTGAGATAGCCTGGCTTGCTGTCCACGACTTTCTGGCGACAGAAGAGCCGGCTACTTTCCAGTTTCTGTTGCACGCGCTTGAAAAGATGGATTTGGAACCAAGCACCGGATCTCTTACGGTGAAAAATGGGGAGGTGCACTGCCTGGTTCGGCTCATATGTTCCGAACCCGTCGTCTTCGACCAGACCGACCAGTTTAACCTGCCTCCTAAAGAAAGATTCGAAGGGGCCGCGAACCAGTGGCATCTCAGTGCCGGAACTCAGAACAAGGCCGCCGAAGTAAAGTACTTTGCGGTTATGGTCCCGTTTAAAGCTTCGGAGGGCCCTCCCCGGATCGAAGTTGTTCAGGAGGAAGACTGGCGCGGATTCGAAATCAACGGCGAGCGTGTTCTGGCCTGGTGGGGCGAAGGGGAAACCGGTAAAGGAGCAGGTAAGGCGGATCCCGCAAGAATCTGGATTGACTGGATCGATAAGGGGACTAAGAAGACGGATCTTTTCTGAACTCCCGCCTACTCCAAGCCGTCGAAAATCGAGCTTTCTTCAGCCGGTACCGACACCACGGATTTGATGAGGGAAAGTTTGCCGTTTTCCGCGTGGTAAACTCCCTATAGACTGATCATTTGACCGGCTTCATCCGTTCTCCTGTCGGCAATCAATGGACGAGTGCTTCTGCCCTCTCTCCGAAACGATGGTTGTTGATCGTCAAATCCGCAGTCACCACCTGACGTTCTTCCGAATCCCGCAGCCTTCTCAACCGAAAGGGGACCGCCACCTGAGTTTTGGGAGAGATCTTGAAAGATCGATTGGGAACGGAACAGTCCAATTCCGGAGGTAGCTTCAGTTCAACTTCAACATTTGCCTGTTTGAAAAGATGATTGCGAATGACCAACTCAATTTCGAACTCGTCGGATCCTTCGGGATAAGACTGGTAGGGGTAAAAATGACACCACCTGTAGTCCACTCCAAAGTTCGGATCAGGTTGATCAACCAGATGGGTCATGGTATCCCTGACTCGGTAGGCCCAGTCCAGGAATTCCTCCAGATCCGCCCGGCTTGGAGAGTACTCTTCAGTGTGAGAAGGGCAGACTATATCCGGCATATACTGCAGCATCTTCTTTGCACACGTGATGAAGCCACCATCGATCAGATACTCATTCTGAGGGACAACAGGACCGTTACGTGTTCTCTCCCGATCCTCTTTCTTCCAGGTATTGTCGCCGGTGAACAAGATCTTCTTACCGTCGATCACTGTGAACAGGCCCTGGTGGAACTCGGTCTGGCCCGGCATGTGGAAGAATTCAAGGGTGTACTCTTCCCACCGGACCTTTTCTCCGTCCTTCAACACCCGGTCGGCCCGGATCGGGAATGGGAGCAAACAAGGTAATCGGTACCGCTCAGGATTCCTGAGGATATCCACCATGTTTTCGAACACCCAGATCTTGGTGTCGTTATCCCGAAGGAGATCGTGAACTCGAATCATGTGATCGTCATGATAGTGACTGAAAGTAGCGACATCGATGTTCTCGATGTTGAACTGCTTCTTGAAGAGCTCTACCTGTTCCAAATCAACGTAGCCATAGTCATAGAGAAGAGCTCGACCGCTCTCGGAAAGGATCGCATAGGTCGTCATACCGCCCAAAGGACTCCCGTCCGGTCCTCCGAGATGGACCAGATGTGGCAGGATCTGCCGCATTTGACCCATGGTCCTGTGTAATTCGTTCGGAAGCAGCATTTCCCTCAGGTTGGCATATATCCGGCCATTTTCAGCCATTGCCCGGTCCGGGTTATGGATCGGTTCACCATGAGAGGGGAGCAGCAGCTTAGGTTTCTCTTCTCTGATCCGTTCAAAAGAGTGATCAGAAGCGTTGATTCCCTGGGTGAACCCATAATAATTCCAGTGAAGATCGTACCAGTTGTGTACTTTCCCTTCTCCTGCAATTAGATCCCCGGTAAAGACTACGGTCTGTTCGTCAACTTTCGTCACGTAAGAGACTTATTGAGCTGGCGCGCCGGTTGTTTCGATCACTTTGAATTCGAGGCCCTCCCACTGGAGGAGGTCACCATCCTCTACCCTTCGGTCAACCCGTATACTCTGCCGGTTGGTTTTTAAATGTTAACGGAGGGT
>JAUWTT010000230.1 GCA_030614585.1 Acidobacteriota bacterium | reverse complement strand
TAGAGCCGATTCTCGAATCGCGCTGAGTTCAGTAAGCGCCATCTCGGTATAGGCCTCATAATAAAGGTGCTTGACTCGCTTACCTCGAGAGTGGTTGCGCACGCGGCCATCGAATGTCACAACTGCTCCGGCCTCTGGAGATTCAACCGCCTGAATCACCGAGTCGATGTCGATCCGATTCTGTGTGACCAGAATCATTGCGCGCCTCCGCTGACGGGAGGGAAAAAGGCGATTTCGTCACCATCCGAAATGACCACATCCCGATCCGCAAGCTTCCGGTTGACGGCGACTTGTACTGCTTCCTGGTACCGGCCGAGGTCGGGATACGTGTTGACGAGAGACGTCCAGACCTGCTGTGCAGTCGTGTCCGGGGATGAAACCTGGAAATCCAGTGAACCCGCTCCAACGATATCTTTCAGGGCTGCAAAAAAGAGAACTTTAACCATTGTAGCGCCTATTATAGGGAATGTTGAAAACCTGCGGATTGTGAAGTGTTCGATTGCAGTTGTACCAAGCCGGTTGTGGGGGTAACATTGAAGCTAATGAGGTATCTCCTTCCTTTGATCTTCATTCTGAGTGTTTCGACGCCTCGGGCAGAGATCCTGCGGGTCGAAATCGATGGTGTGATTGACCCGATAACGTCTGAGTTCATTGGTACTTCAGTCGAAGAGGCGGAACGGGCAGAGGCGGAATTCCTCCTGATTCGGCTTTCGACTCCCGGGGGATTGGGGATCTCAATGCAGGAGATCGTCCAGACCATTCTCAATTCCGAAGTTCCGGTCGTTTGTTATGTGGCTCCAAAGGGGGCTCATGCTGCTTCTGCAGGCTTTTTCATTCTCCTGGCTGCAGATGTAGCAGTCATGGCACCTGGAACGAATACTGGAGCAGCCCACCCGGTCTTTCCTTTCGGCATGGAAGACAAGGTGATGCTCGAGAAGGTCAAGAACGATTCCCTGGCCAGTCTCAGGAGTATAGTCAAACAGCGTGAGCGGAACTATGAACTAGCCGAAAAGGGACTCCTTGAGAGTGCGTCATTCACTGCACAGGAAGCTCTTGAGGGAGGCCTGATAGATCTGGTTGCCAATGACGAAGAGGATCTGCTCGAACAGTTGGAGGGAAGGGAGATTACTCGATTTACGGGTGAGCAGCAGGTGATTCAGATCCAGGGCCAAGCGGTTCGTTCAGTCGAGAAGACCTTCAGGCAGAAGATTCTATCTGAAATCGCCAATCCGAATTTCGCCTTGATCCTTGGCGTCCTCGGATTGCTGGGTCTCTATCTGGAGTTCACTCATCCGGGAATGATCGTCCCTGGCGTCGTCGGGGGGATTTGTCTGCTTCTTGCCCTGCTGGGGTTCTCGCTGTTACCGATCAGCTTTATCGGTGTATTGCTGATCTTGTTGGCTTTGGGACTATTCATTGCCGAGGTTAAAGTTCAAGGATTTGGGATTTTGGGTTTTGGAGGAATAGTGGCTATGGTCTTTGGGATCCTGTTGCTCGTAGATAGCCCGTATCCTCAGTTGAGGATCGGCCTTGTGACCGCACTGGCTGTAGTCATTCCGTTTGCTGCGATTGTCATTTTTTTACTTCGCCTGGTTGTCAAGAGCCATCTTCGCAAGGTGACAACCGGGGAAGCGGGAATGATCGGGCAGATCGGGCTCACACGGACTGAGGTGGGACCAGAAGGCGGAACAGTGTTTGTGAGTGGTGAGATTTGGCGTGCAGTATCGGATGTAACCATACCTGCTGGAAACAAGGTGCGGGTTGTAAAAGCTAAGCATTTAGATGTCAGGGTAGAGCCCGTTGAAAGGGTGGACTGGATCTAGCTCGGGCTCTGTCCTTTGGAAGACAAACGGTGTTGCTCGGAGGCCAAATGAGGCGGCCGGGTAGAACATTTAACTTGGGGAGATGAGCAATGACTACTATAACGCCTACACTGATTATTATCGGGATTCTGATTCTTTATCTGATTTCGGTTGTCAACGTGCTTAGAGAATATGAAAGAGGTGTCATTTTCCGTCTGGGGCGTTTGCTCCCTGACGCGAAGGGTCCGGGCATCATTTTGGTATTCTGGCCGATCGACCGGATGGAGCGGGTCAGCCTGAGGACCGTAACCATGGATGTGCCGGCTCAGGACGTGATAACCCGCGACAACGTCACGGTAAAAGTCAACGCGATTGTGTATTTTCGGGTACTCCAAGCGAACGACGCGATTGTCAGTGTCGAGAACTTTCTGTATGCCACGTCTCAGCTCGCACAGACCACCTTGCGCTCAGTGCTTGGAGAAGTGGAACTCGATGGCCTGCTGAGCCAGCGAGAGGAGTTGAACACCCGCCTCCAGACGATCCTCGATGAGCATACCGATGCATGGGGTATCAAGGTCTCAATGGTCGAGATAAAAACAGTGGATCTGCCAAGCGAGATGCAGAGAGCCATGGCTCGGCAGGCCGAGGCCGAAAGAGAAAGGCGTGCCAAGGTGATTCATGCTGAAGGAGAATTTCAGGCGGCGCAGCGCCTGAGTGATGCGGCTGCTGTGTTGGCAACTGAACCGCTCTCGATTCAGTTAAGGTATCTTTCGACTTTGACCGAAATAGGCATCGAACAGAATTCCACCATCGTATTTCCAATTCCGATTGATCTCCTTACGCCACTGGTTAATATGGCGAATGAGAGGCAGAGCAGAGGAGAGAAATCAACGTCAAATGAGACCTAGACTGAGCTTCGGGGAAGCAGTCAATGTTTACGTACTCGTGCTGGCGTTTGGGGCAGCCCTCTATTTGATTGGGCTGTTCGTGGGCAAAAGCTACCCGGCTGGAAGGCTCGACGACGCTGACTTATCTGAAGCGTCCATGAGGCCGGTCGAGGACTTAAGCACCCAAATGGAATTTTATGAGCAGCTGTCTGATGGGCCGGCTGCAAGACGCCCTGAGACCCAGCCCTCCGTGAGCGATGAGCCTGACGCAGATGAGAAGTCATCCGAAGTAGAAACCGCTACTGCGCCGGCAGGCGTTGTGTACACGATCCAGATCGGCGCCCACTCCACCGAAGCAGAGGCTCGCCAACATGTCATGAAGCTCAAAGCCAAGGATTTCAGCGGTCAGATCAGGAGTCCGAGCGACAGCGAGCAACCGAGGTATTTCCGCGTCTGGGTAGGTGAGTTCGCGTCGATGGAAGAGGCGCAACCCGTCGAGACACAACTCAAGGATGCCGGTTTTTACACATACATCCGTAGAGTCGAATAATGGGTTTGAGGGCGTTGACTCTTCCCGTGCTTTCCGGAATCGCCCTTTGGCTGGCATTCTCGGACTCTTCCTTGTTCTTTTTGGCTTGGTTTGCCCTGGTGCCGTTCCTCGAGTTTTGCAGCAGAGAGAACTCTCTCCGCCGCATTCTCCTGGGGCATCTGGTGATGGGTGCGATCTATTTTGGCGGAACCCTTTACTGGATCCTGAATGTCTTGACGGAGTATGGAAAACTTGACACGGGCGTATCGGCGGGAATTTTTGGACTCCTGATCATTACCCAAACAGCCTTTTTGCTCCCTTTTACCGTCTTGACAACACTTACGGCTCGAGTCTCACCCAAGGCGGCTCTTTGGGCAGCACCCGGATTCTGGATACTCACCGAAATGCTCCGGACCTACTTCCCGTTTGGTGGATTTCCGTGGGCGTTGCTGGGGTATTCCCAGTTACCCTACCTCTGGATTGTTCAGATAGCAGACTTGGGCAGTGTTTGCCTGGTTTCCTTTCTAGTCGTTTTTGCCGGCAGCGCGATTCTTGCATTTTGGAAGTGGCGCAGTTGGTCGCTGGGAGGAGTTTTTCTGTCGCTGTTCCTTGCGGCCAACCTGTACGGGTTCTACCGCGTGGAGGTGTGGTCGCCAGAGGGATCTGAATCGCTTCGGGTCGGGCTGGTACAGGGAGTGATAGAGCTTTCAGCTCCGAAGGAGCACTATGCCGAGAGATACTTCGAACTGCTTCCGCACTACTTCGATCAGGCGGTGAACCAGGGCGCACAGCTCGTGATTTTTCCAGAGGCCCAGAATCCCTATTTCTTTCCTGATAATTTCTACTTCAGAACTTTCTGGGAGAAACGGGTTAGGGCTGCGAATGCCTACCTGCTGTTTAACAGCGCCTCCTTCGATGAGTCGGGAGTTCCGGGCTACTACAATAGCGCTCACTTACTCGATCCTGAGGGGAGGGCTGTGTACCGGTACGACAAGAATCACCTGGTACCTTTTGGGGAATACCTGCCCTGGGCGGGGATACTGGGATTTGCTGAAGCGCTGGTAGCCGAGGTCAGTGGATTTAAAGCCGGTACAGGTTCGGAAGTGGGAAGCTTGGACGGCTTGAAAATAGGAACTCTGATCTGCTACGAGGCCATCTTCCCTGAATTGAGCCGGGAGGCGGTCAACAAGGGTGCCAATGTACTGATCAACCTCACCAATGATGGGTGGTTCGGCAGAACAGCAGCGCCCTCTCAGCATTTGCAAATGGCGGCCTTCCGGTGCATCGAGAACCGAAAGCCAATGCTGCGGGCCGCCAACAGCGGGTATTCCGCTGTGATCGATTCCAGGGGGACGGTCCTGGCGCGGACTGAATTGTATGCGGAGACGCTGTTAATGACTGAGGTAAAGGGGAATTCGGTCCGCACCCTTTTCGGAGTAGTCGGCCCCTGGATCTGTGTTGCGATTATAATATTGAGTTTAGGCACCTTTGCGGCAGCGGGAAAACGAAGAAAAGGAGCGAACTCTTGATTGAAGACGTGAGCCTCGAATACGGGGATCTGAAGAAGAGAACAGAGCACCTATGGGGGTATCTTTGACGTAGAAGGGAAGCGCTCCGAACTCGAAGCGATTGAGAAGAAGATCGCTGAGCCGAAGTTCTGGGAAGATCCCGAAAACACTCAGCCGATACTGAAGAGAAGACGGCAACTACAGAACACCCTCGATCTGGCGAATGCCTGCCAGTCGTCGCTGGAAGATCTCGTGGCTCTGATCGAGCTTCAGAATGAAGGTGAGGACGTTGCCTCCGAGATCAAAAGCGAACTGAAGAAATTGACGTTGGAACTCGAGCGTACTGAGATGCAGACGCTTCTTGCTGGTGAGCACGACGCCAGCAGCGCTATTCTGACCATCCATCCTGGAGCTGGGGGAACGGAGAGTCAGGATTGGGCGGAGATGCTCATGCGGATGTACCTTCGCTGGGCGGAGGAACATGAGTATCGCACTGAGGTTACCGATTACCAGGCCGGAGATGAAGCCGGTGTCAAATCAGTGACCTTCCTTGTCGAAGGGGATTTTGCCTATGGGTACCTTTCGGCAGAGATTGGCGTACATCGCCTGGTTCGCATTTCCCCTTTTGATGCGGGGGCCAGAAGGCACACTTCGTTCGCCTCGGTATTCGTAACACCGGAAATAGAGGATGATGTTGAAATCAATGTGGATGAAAAGGATCTGAGAATCGATACCTATCGTTCCTCAGGAGCGGGCGGACAGCACGTTAACGTGACAGATTCAGCGGTTCGTATCACCCATTTACCGACCGGGGTTGTGGTTCAGTGTCAGAACGAGAGATCACAGCATCGGAACAAAGACACCGCTATGAAGATCCTGCGTTCAAAACTGTTCGAGCTCGAGATGGAGAAGCGCCGTGAGGAGCTTCAGGATGTAGAGAATACGAAGGCTGAAATCGGATGGGGAAGTCAGATAAGATCGTACGTGTTGCATCCCTACAGAATGGTTAAGGATCATCGGACCCTGGTGGAAAAGGGGAACGTTGACCCGATACTTGATGGCGATTTGGACGAGTTCATTTTGGCCTTTTTGAAGGAGAAAAGCCGAAAGAAGCACCAGGCTGAGTCGGCGCAGCACAGCCAGTCCTGAATGAATTCGAAGGATGGCAAGCTCCCATGAATGACGAGCAAGTAACTCCCGAAACTAGCGACGACTCGGAAAGACTCCGCGAGCAGGCCGACGCCATTCGCAGGCACATTCGGCTTCGGGATATGAACGTTGGCCCAACTTACATCCCTGACTGGAAAAAGGCGTGTTTCATGGCCGTGATTGTCGGGGTGATATTTGGAGCAGTGTACCTGTTGGTTTTTGAGAGTCAGAGGCAGGCTCTTGTGACGCTCGCCGCTAGAGGGCTGGATCTTCATAAATCGAGCGAAGAAGAACTGTTCAAGCTGGGTGCGCCTCCACCCAAAGTCGTCGAACCGGAGGTGCGGGTCCAGGGCCCATCAATTTTCTCAGATGAAAGTTTAGAGGGTGTTCTCTACGCTGACATTGAAGTTGAAGGTGTGGACGAAAGAGAAGAGAGAGGTGACGACGAAGCCGTATTTATCAACCCGGGGCGAACCGAAGGAAGCGAGAAAGCATTTGAATTCCTTGCCTTGACGTCTGACGTTGTCCAGCAGTTGATTGATGGTGAAATTGAGGGCTATACGTTCAAGGAATGGAACCCAGTCCAGAACAATCCACCGAGATTCTTGCTGGATCTCATTGTGGTGACGACTGAAGATGAGGGAGAACTTCATCTGATTTGGGAAGTCAACGTAGAAAGTGAGAGTGTTCGACCACTGAGCCAGGCGGCGCGTGATTTGGCGCATTAATGGTCTTGAGTCTTGG
>JAUWTT010000389.1 GCA_030614585.1 Acidobacteriota bacterium | reverse complement strand
TGAGGAGACCGCTCTGGTCGCAGTGGACAAGCTGGATAAGATCGGTCTGGACGCCGTCCATGCGGAGTTGATTCAACGCGGCGTTCCCGAGGCGTCCGCTGCCCAGCTCATCAACAGGCTGGCTACGGCTCCCGAGGAAAATGCGGAAATCCTCAAGTGGCTTAAATCGCTGCTCACTTCTTCCCCAGAAGGGCTTGAAGGTGTCACAGACTTGGAGAACGTTTTGCGCTATGCCTCGAGTGGAGCGGCCGCGCATCACATTCGAATTGACCCCTACCTGGCAAGAGGACTCAGTTACTACACCGGGCCGATTTTCGAGGTCACTGTCGAAAACTACAGTGGTTCAGTAGGTGGGGGAGGCCGATACGACGATCTGATCGGTATGTTCAGTGGTCGAAAAATCCCGGCCTGCGGTTTCAGCCTCGGCTTGGAGAGGATTCTGCTCATTATGGAAGAGCAGGCACTTTTTCCAACTCAACTCGCCGGCCGGCCGCAAGTCCTGCTCACCCTCTTCAACGAGGAGACGATTCCAGCCGTTCTGGAACTGGCCACCCGGTTGCGACAGTCCGGAATCCGCGTGGACGTCTATCCGGAGCCGGCAAAGTACGGCAAACAGTTCAAGTATGCCGATCAGAGGTCGATCCGGTGGGCCGTCCTAATGAGCCCTCGAGAACTCGAAAGCGGGTCACTAGTCGTCAAAGATCTTCTCTCCGGAGATCAGCAGGAGGTCGAAATCGGTTCGGCTCCAGAGTGGCTGGCAGAACGGATAGTTTGAACCACCAAGGCACCAACAACACCAAGAATTAAGGATTTGCCTTTGTGCGCTTGGTGCCTTGGTGGTCTGAATCGTCAGGACTGGCCACAACTCACGTTATCGCTGCATGACTGAAGCCATTTCCTCCTCAGCCTGAGTCAGTCGCGTTTCGGCGTCTACACCACCCAGAATATCGTGAACGGCTCCACTATAAATGGAAGAAACTTCAGCATAGCGGGCACCTATCTGGGTGCTCGGTCTGACCACAAGACTCTGGTAGGTTTCTTCGAACCCTCTAAAGAACGGCACTGCATGGATCACCTGAGAGTCTTGATAAAGTGCTTTAATTGTTGGATTATAACTTCCTTCTATTGCGCGCTTTTTCTGCTCTGATTCAGAGGTCATAAAGCGAACAAGTGCGGCAGCCTCCCTCGGGTATCGGGAAAACTTGGATACCATCAATTCCCATCCCCCCAGAGTCGCTGCACGGCCGGCGGGACCAGCCGGAAGTGGCGCAACACCCATGCGCTCCTTCAGGAAACTGTCCTGTTCGGCCAAGGCAAATACATAGGACCAGTTACGAAGGAACGCAGCGTCACCTCTTTGCCACATCAAACGCGAATCTTCTTCGTCGAACTCCAACACTCGGTCGGGCGAAATCGAACCCACCCAGGATGCCGCTTTCGTGAATGCTTCGACCGACTCGGGGCTGGCAAGCTGAGGATTCCCTTCAACATCCAAAAAACTCCCGCCACCGATTGCATGCTGCCATTCAAAGGCGTTGCAGGTTAGGGCCTCGTCATTGATGCCCTGCCACAAATAGCCCCAGAATCCAAGATTACCCTCCCCGCGTTCACCCAGGGCGATCGCTTCCTACATTTCGACTAACTCATCCCAAGTCGCTGGAGGGGCACTAAAGCCGTATTTTTTCAAGAGGTCTGTCCGATAGAAGAGGCTGGGGGCATCCGCAAACAAGGGCATGCCCACCAGTTTGCCGTCAACAGTATTGTTCTCGATTATTGAAGGAAAGTGCCTGCCGATTTCCTCCTCAGGAATGAGCCCCTGTAAATCGAGCCCATACTTCGCAAGTAAGCCCACCCAGACTACGTCGATCTGCAGAACATCAATTTGGTCTGACGTCTTGCTCAGCAGTTGTTGGTATAGTTCCAACCTTTCGTCGAGGTTTCTCGGAATCGGACGCACCCCAACCCGGATATTCGGATTCTCAGCCATGAATCGCTGGGTACCGGCAACCGTCAGCTCAAGTTCCTGTCCGGTGGCACCTCCGGCAATGATCAGAGTGATCCTTTCAGGTTGTGAACTGCATGAAAAAAGAAGAAAAGCCAAACCGAGGAAAGTCAACAAAACCAGTCGCTTCAACATCTGGCACCCCCTCCTAAGAAAAAGGAAAGTAAGCCTAACAAAGAAAGATACTTAAAGGGTACCGAACTCCTGGAGAACGGTCAAGGATTGTCTACTTCCAAAGAGCGCCATCAGGCAAGGTATTTCCCTGCCCTGAGCAGGGTTCTAATCATCTCAGAGCCGCTTGATCCTGCCCGACTTGAGTCGCTGAACAGCTTCAACTAGATCACCCATCTCGATACGAGTCTTGCGGCTTCGCGCCGCTCTCAGAGCAGCATCGATCACAGCATTCTTGATGTCCCTCCCACATACGTCATCCACTCGGGCGAGACTTTCGATACTCACATCGGCAGCTAGCGGGAGTTGGGGAGGGAGGTGGTTCGCCCAGATCTTTTGCCGGACTGCTTCATCGGGCATCGGAAAGAAGATGTGTCTCATCCTGGTCTCGAACCCTCGATCATAGTTCTGTACCAGGTTTGTGGAGAAAACGGCGACACCCTTGTAGTTTTCAAGGCAAATCAGCAACTGGCTTCTCATCGAGTTGATAGCTTGTTCAGCCCCCTGATTGACATCAGTCAGGCGACGCGAGAGAAGCGAGTCAGCCTCATCAATGAGAAGAACAGCGCCGTCTCTCTCGGCGGCGTAAAAGACTGCTTCCACGTTTTTTGATCCGTCACCGACGTATTTGCTCTCGATCTGGGCGTAACTCGCCATCAAGATCGGCTTCTTCAAATAGGCTGAGATCGCGTGTGCAGCTAAGGTCTTTCCAGTGCCCGGATTTCCGTGGAAGTTCAGTGCTGCACGTGGGAATGGCTCGATTGACCTCAGATTCCACTTGTCGAAGACGGTCTCTTCGACGAGCACGAGGTCCACTGCAGACAGAAGAGTTTCCTTCAGATCATCAGGCACCACAAGAAAATCGAAGCCGAAAAGAGGTTCGCGACTGCGGTATTGTTCGGCCCTCTGTTCGATCGAGACTTCGTCGCCGACACCGTCCCCCTGCTTCTGCTTCGGTTTTCTCTGGGGCTGAGTACCGTCATCCTCATTGCCAACCGATATGCTGATCTTTTTCATCCCCGAACGATGAAGCAGATCTCGAACAGCATCTGAGATTTTCGTCCGACACTCCTCAGCAATCAACTCGGGAATGTACTTGGGGATTCCCTTTATCTCGATCTCTTTTTCCAGTTCCTTTTCCAGGGGCATTTCACTTCCTCAGTTTCGGTAGGCCGCCAAACCCCAAAGAGTATAGCAAGAACTGTGGGAACTGGGAGCTGGGGGCTAGGAGTTGGGAAGAATGTAAGTAGTAAGTAGTAAGTAGTAAACAGTAAATAGCAAGAGGCTGCCTATTTCCTTGGTGATCTTGGTGACTTGGTGGTGAATCCCCGATTACCGATCACCCTCCTTCGCTGAAGCTACGGAGGGCAGGCCGATTGCCGATCACCGCTCCATGTCCAACCCGTGTAATATAATGGGAAAAGATCATTTCAACCCGGAGGGAAGTCAGGTGTCGAGCAAGTCTCGCGTGTCGACAAGGTTGAGGCCGCCTCTCAAACGAGCAGAAATCATTGATGATTCCGAGACTGAACGTCTTTTTGCTGACGCGATGGCAGACGTCAAGCCTCTTGAAGCCAAGAAAACGGCTCCAAGAGTGAATGGACCGCGACGGTCGAAAGATACCTCGGCCAAGGGTTCCGATGACGAAGAACTCCTCAAGGAGTTTCTGCGCGGAGAGACCGATTTTGACTGGTCGTTACACCCGGGATATCACGAGGGGGGACCTGAAAAAGGCAACCGGAAGCTGATCCGGAAACTTCGCCGCGGTGGATTCGCCGTCCAGGCCAAACTTGACCTGCACGGCTTGACCCAAAAAGAAGCTGAAGGTGAATTGGACGCCTTTCTGGCAGATTGCGTCTCGCGCAACCTGCGCTGCGTCCGCATCATCCACGGTAAGGGGAATAACTCCAGGAATCAGGATGGAGTCCTCAGAAAGAGTGTCCCCAGGTGGCTCTCCACAGAAAGGCGGGCGCGTCTGATCATCGCTTACACCACCGCACCTCCTCAGGATGGAGGAATTGGCGCAACCTATGTCCTGCTACGCAAGCGGCCCCTGCCGAGAAACAGAAGCCTGCGGCAAAAGGGCTGATTGCCACCTCCCGCTCAATGTTCTGGGTTCGGCGGTCATTCGGCATTCATCCTGTTTGAGAGGATGATTTCAACGGCAGGCAGCAGTGCAGTATTCGCGCTTCTTATTGAATCCGCTTGGACCCATCTCGAACTCCCGCCCACATTCCAGACATTGTCTCAGCTTGACCTCCCGAACCCTCCTGAGTCTGTGCGCCTTCTGTCTGCACGCCGGAGGGGTTACAACCGCAAGTGGCGCAAAGCGAGAGAGGCATTCTTGCAGGCACACCCGCTCTGTGAGGCCCCATACGGGCGAAACCAGGGCAGACCTACACCGGCACCGTGGTTGACCACGTAGAGCCTGATCGGGGCGATTTGACCAAGTTCTGGATGTCTGATATCTGGGCTGCGTTGTCCTCGCGGTGTCATGCGATAAAGACGGCGAAAGGTTGGTGAGAATAAGGTGCCGAGGCAAGCCAGTATTTAACTGCTT
>JAUWTT010000553.1 GCA_030614585.1 Acidobacteriota bacterium | reverse complement strand
TATCTGGAGGGTGGAGGTCAGCGTTTTATCAGCGATATCCAGTTCGACGAGAGTGCGCGCGTTTACAGCCTTGAGTTGGCCGAACCGATTATGGATCAGGATACAGGAGAGGTGCTCGGAATCATCAAGGGAATCGTCGATAGTGACGAGTTGTTCGCCCTGCTGGAAAGTCTGCAATTCGGGCAGGAAATCGTCGCCGTGTTAGTGCGACCTGACGGATCCATTGTGACAGATCCGAAGTCCAGCGATCAGTATCAATTCATTGAGGAAGTAACTGCCGGAATGGGCCTTAATCACAACTCTGCTCTGGCGCCCGAGGGAAAGCCCCTGGTGTTCCTCGGCTTGCCTCATTTCACAATCAAGGACCGGATTCCTGAGCTGGACTGGCAGGTGATCATCCAAGCCCCCTATGATGAAGTCTTCCTCCCCTTCCAAAACTTGAGGGCGTGGTTTGTCTACATTGTCCTGGCGAGTGTCATCCTGATTATGGTGTTCTCGATGGTCTTCAGTTGGGTACTATCGAAACCCATTTTTGAAATCGATCCACACCTGGAGAAGGTGTGACAAATGTCAAATGACGAATGGCAAATGTCAAATGACAAGTGTCAAATGGCAAATGGCAAGTGGTGAATGGATGCCGGATGCCGGCGCCCGATACCTAGGGTGTGTTCAAGGCGACGTTAATCCGGGATCAACCACGAAAGCACGAAATCACTACTAAGATCTTCTTGTGTCTTAGTGATTTAGTGGTTGGATTCCACGTTTGGCACTAAGAATCTCTTGTCCCACCAAGCTTTCAGAGTTTCAACAATGGAAGCTCGAAGGAAGCCGTCCCCGTAGATATTACCGACTCAATCAGCTGGGAGAAGAGTCGCTGACAGTTCTTTCTGCAGAATGGGCCGAGTTGGCAACGGTGATAGAGAGGTTATTGAAATGACTGAAAGAATCAGCCCGGGTGAACTGCTTCAACGTTACGTCCATGAAATTGGGTCCCGACTCCCGTCCAAGGATCGGACGGATGTCATGGATGAACTGCAATCGCTGTTGAGTGAGACCATAGAGGAACGCAGCCAGGCACCTGGCAGTGCTTACGATGCCGCTCTCGTCAGCCAGGTACTTCGTGAATTTGGATCACAGGAAGAAGTGGCGCCACGCTACCGTAGAAGACCCAGCTACCTCATCGGACCTGATCTCTATCCCGCATTCATCAGGACCCTCAAGCTGGTCTTTCTGATCGCAGGAATCATTACCCTGGTCCTGGTTGCCCTTTCAACCCTTGCCTTGACACGGCCCGGAACTATTGCAGCAGACGTTTCGGCTTTGGGGAGATGGTTCGATGTCTTCTGGAATTTCGCATGGTCCACATTCGGCATCGCTGTGGTCGTTTTTGCTGTTATCGAAAGACACTGGGTTCCGTCCGCCAGGCAGAAGGCCGAGTGGAACCCGTTAGACCTTCGCCCGGTAGACGATCCAGACCGAGTCTCACTTGTACACACAACATTCAGAATTTACGGAATCGTCGTGCTGTTTCTAATTTTCAACGTGTTCGCAGACCGTTTGGGCATCCTCTTTATAGATTCGTTACAGGGCCCCCGATTGATCACCCTTTCCGAACTCGGTGTGAGCTTTCCGATTCTTCTACTCGATATCTGGTGGCTGATTGCCCTCGCCCGAAATCTTTTCCTGCTTTCTCGCGGACGCGCGAATCGTCTAACACGCTGGACCGAGTTCGGGCTCGGCCTCTTTGGTGCCGGGATTCTCTACACAATTCTGCAGGATGTTTCGGTCGCCATCGACCAGGGCAGCTTTGTTCAGGCTATTGGGAACCCTGGTCTTGCTTTCATAACCGGTAAGGGAGCCCTTATTTCACTAGGCGTGGCCCTGTTGATTACGCTCATCGCTTCGGCAAAGCGCCTCTACCTTTTGTTACGAGACGAATTCCGGGCAACGGCCGACTGAAAAGCTGACACGAGGACAAAAGATGATATCCAGTTCCCAGATACCGGATGCCGGATGCAGGCACCCGTCCTTCGTGGCTCGAAGAGCGAAGGAGGATGCCAAGACCGTTCGTCGTTCGTCGTTCGCACTTCGTCCTTCTCCAGCTCCCAGCCCTGTTCGACGTTCGTCGTTCGCACTTCGTCCTCTATTCCGCAATGCAGGACGATCATGTCATCTAAACCTACGGAGTGCGACATCCAGCGTGCTTCCCCGGTTTGAACCGTTGAGAGGGCTGAACCGATGGTTCCCTCCGGTGGGACACCCTGGTAGTGGATGGCGCGCTCCCAGCGGTTGCGAAAGATCCCCAGTGAGCCGGTTCGGGTGTGAAGATCGCTGCCGCGAAATCCCCCTGGGCCGATATGTTGATACTCGTGGTTCCACGCACTGAGGGCTTGCTCCATCTTCGCAAAGTCCCGGGACTCCAATCTGTATATTTCGGTATCCATCGTTCTCAGTCTCACTGTCGAAGCTCATCCTTGAAACTTACCTTCCTGTGATGCATTTCTTGATTCTCGATGTACGACTTGAGAAACGGCAGCCTGGAATAGCTTTCGGAGAACGCTCCATAACCGTTCTGCAGACAAACGTTCTTCGGTGGGGAAACCTGATCTTAATCCAACGACTACTGTTGCATTTGACCTTCTTGACACAATCCGCAACCGAAAGAGAGGCGTGTAACTCCGCCAAGAGGTGGATATGATCCGGCATACCACCGGCCTTGATTAGTCGGCACTTCTCAGATCTCAAAATTCCACCGATGTACGCATGAACCTCATCCCGTATGTCGGCTGTGATTAGGCCTCGGCGGCCTTTGGTCCCGAAGACAATGTGGTTGAGTTGTTCAACGAGCGAATGAGACATAATGTAGATCCTGCACCCTATCTATTACGCTGCGGAGGTCGAATCTGCGAAACTCATGCCGTCCGCCTGGGCGGACTCCTGTGGGGGGATCGCCGGACTTGAAAGATCCGGAAGCTTCAAACTCAGTGCTGTGTTTGACCTATGCCGTCCTGCCGGACTCGGAACTCCAGGGGACGGAACAACCTGGCGCTTGCGTACTGGAAACTACCCATGCCGCCCCTTCAAAGCTATTTGATGTTTCGGTTGTTTGTACCGAGTAGTAGAAAATCAGTGCCACTGTCTTTATCAGAAGAGTTAAGATAGGGCTGGAGGTGTTATGGAATTGAGGAATGAGGGTCCAAAGCCGAGAAGTCGTCGCGAATTCATAGCCGGTACAGCCAAAGCCGCTGCGTTTGCAAGCTCAGTTCTTGCGGCCGGTTCCAGTCAGAAGGTCGCCGGAGCCAATGATCGAGTTGTTCTAGGAGTGCTTGGTCCGGGCGGCCGAGGACAGAGGGTGATGGAGCATTTCCTCACCTTTCCAGAGGTTGAGGTGGTTGCGTTGTGCGATATCT
>JAUWTT010000364.1 GCA_030614585.1 Acidobacteriota bacterium | reverse complement strand
GCCATCAAGATCCCGATCTTTCAGACTTCAACCTTTGTGTTCAAGAGTGCCGAAGAGGGAAAGGCGTACTTTGAATCAGCTCTTCACCCTAAAAGCGGCGAGCCCTGGGACGATTTCCGAGTCCCCCATTGAGTCCCGTAGGTACGGCATGCCCTCAGACATACTCCTTAACGGCTCTTACGATACCGGCAGCATTAATCCCGAAATGGTCCAACAACTCTGTCGCGGGCCCCGAGCGTGGCAGCTCACACACAGCCAGCTTTCGAATCTTGCACTGAACCTCGGAAAGAGCTGAGAGCACGGCCTCGCCTAGCCCGCCTTCCGCCCAGTGATCTTCAACGGTGATCACAAGCCCGGTGTCAGTGGCTGCCTTTGTCACAGTTTCCTTGTCCACCGGCTTAACGCTGTACAGGTCGATGACCCTGATCTTGATGTCTACGTCTAACAATTCGTCGTAAGCTTTGAGAGCTTCGTGAAGAGTGACACCCGCTCCTATAACCGTTGCCTGGTCGTCTTGACTGGAGCGGAGGACTTTACTCCCGCCGACCTCGAAAGTCTCGCTGTTTTCATAGATCACGGGCGTTTTCGGGCGGCTCGTTCTGATATACACAATCCCCTGTGTTTCGGCTGCAAGATTCACGAGCTTTTCCGCACTCACAGCATCGGAAGGGTACAGGACCGTCGAACCGGCGATTGCTCGCATCATCGCGAGATCTTCCAAACCCATCTGCGAGGGCCCGTCTTCACCAATGGAGACTCCGGCATGAGAGCCGCACACTTTCAAATTGGACTGTGAGATCGCCGCCATTCGAATGAAGTCGTAGGCTCTGGTCAGGAAACAGGCGAAGGACGAAGCAAAGGGCACCTTACCGAGCGATGCCAGGCCCACGGCAACACCGATCATGTTCTGTTCGGCGATGTAGCATTCAAAGAACCGTTCCGGAAACTCATTCCGAAACGTCAGTGAAAAAGTGGAATTCTTGCAGTCTCCGTCGAGTGCCACTACCAGTGGGTCGACTTGACCCAGCTTGGCCAATCCCGTGCCGTACGCTACTCGGGTGGCCACACTCTCCCCCAGGGTGTATTCAGGTTTTGGCTTTTCAGTAGACGGTTTAACTGGAGCCTGCGTGCTTGTGGCCGGCACCGCCAGCTTCAATGCCTCAGGGAGAAGCAAGTCCTCACCCAGATCTTGAAGCGCCTGCTCGAGCTGTGTTTCGTCCGTCACCGGTACCCCATGCCAGCCCTCCTTGTCTTCCATGAAGGAGATGCCTTTCCCCTTCAGAGTCCTGGCAATAATCGCGCTGGGGCCCATTCTATGGGCGATGGCGGAATCCACTGCCGAGATAATCTCTTCAATGTTGTGTCCGTCGATCACTTGTGTGTGCCATCCAAAAGCATCGAAGCGGTTCTGGTAAACCTCCAGGTGATGCCCGTACATCGTTTCCTCACTTTGGCCCAACCGGTTGACATCGATAATGGCCGTCAGGTTTCCCAAAGACTCGTGGGCGGCCAATGCGGCTGCTTCCCAAACTGAACCTTCAGCAGCTTCTCCGTCACCCAAAAGGGTGAAAATCTGATTGGAAACATCGTCCAGCCTGGAAGAGAGAGCCATTCCAACAGCGACTGAAAGGCCCTGTCCGAGCGAACCTGACGCGACATCTACAAAACGGCACCGAGGCGTAGGGTGACCTTCCAGCTCGCTGTCGATTCTGCGAAGAGTCTTCAGTTCCGCAATCGGAAAGGCTCCGGCCTCTGCCAATGCCCCCCACAGTATCGGTGCGGCATGGCCTTTGGACAGCACGAACCTGTCGTTAGCCGTGCTCTTGGGTGCATCCAGGTCATAGCGCAGAAAATTGAAGAAAAGGACTGATACGATCTCTGCGCAGGAGCAGCAGGTGCTCGGGTGTCCTGACCGGGATTCGTGCGTTGACAGCAGAGAATGCCGACGGAGCCTGTTTGCCATTATCTGCAGGGATTTGATCTTCGAATCGTTCCTGGAGGTGCTGTCTGTTCGATACTCTTTCATGGTTTTTCCTCTAATCGCTGTTTGAGCCCCAAGCCTCACAAACTGGCTGCGGAGGCAGGGAATCCACCCACCCTGAGTCTTGCCCATGCACAGGTAAGCTACAGGCCTGGATTTGAATGGGGAATATATTAGAGGTCGCCCTGACTGTCAACGCAAGTTCCTGGCAACTTGCTGTCGAGCTTGCTTTGAGTTGATAATGCTAGCTAAATTCACTTGTTCCGCAGAGTAAGGAAGCCTGAATGATTTCAACCTTGCGATTCCGACTTACTGTTCCTGTAGTCTATTTGGTTTTATCAGGGCTTCTGCCTGTCATCGTGGCTCAGACCCGAGTCTTCGGCCAAGCGCTCGAAACCTCGGAATCAATCTCGATCACTGAACCGGAGTTGTGGGCTCCTGTCACTGTTGTCAGCGATTCCGAGGGTATCCCGCATATCCTTGCCGCCAACGAACACGATGGCTGGTTCGTTCTTGGCTATCTGCACGCCAGGGATCGATTCTTCCAGATAGATTACGCGCGCCATCTTTTTTCAGGAACCCTGATGGAACTGGTGGGCGAATCAGCTCTCGAGTCCGATATCCAGTTCAGATTCTTCGGGCTTCGGCGGGGCGCTGAGGAGTCCTGGGCTGCTTATTCCTTCGAAGCCCGTGGCTTAATAGAAGCCTACTGCGCGGGTGTAAATGCCATGCTTGAGAGCGGGTCCTTTGTGTTGCCTCCCGAGTATGCCTACCTGGAGTTGAGCCAGGTTTTACCCTGGTCGGTCATCGATACGGTGACGGTCAGCAAAGGTATTGCATTCGGGCTCTCATTTGATTTTGGGGACCTCTCCCGAACCGATGCTCTGATGGCATACCAGGAGGCCGGCGATAGTATGGGTTTTGACGGAACCAAGTTGTTCTATCAAGACCTGTTTCGAAGTGCTCCCTTTGATCCATCTATCTCGATTCAAAAGGAGAATGGACAGAGTAATCTTCGAACGCCGGGTCAAGAAGGATCGGCTGCCGTTGACTCGAGCCAGGCGAAGCGGGTCGATCCTCGAACCCGAAACCTGATTAGAACTTACTTGAAGCGGATCAGTCGGATTCCTTTTCTTCGGGAACTTCAAAACCGGACGACTGCTGCTGGGAGCAACTTCTGGGTGATCGGGGGACAGTTGACAGAATCCGGGTTTCCGCTGCTGGCCAATGATCCTCATTTGGGACTGAGTATGCCTTCGGTTTTCTACGAGGCCCATCTTGTGGTCTCAGATGATCCGGTGTGGGGTGAGATCAATGTGAGCGGTGTTGGTTTTCCAGGTGTTCCGAGTTTCGCGCTGGGATGTAACTCTCGGATCTGCTGGGGTGCGACCGTGAATCCCATGGATGTTACAGATGCCTTCGAAGAGGAATTGTCCGTTGACATCTTTGCCCAGGTACTAAAAGGGACGGTGTTTGATGGAGAAGTTGAAGAGGCAGTGGTGATTCCTCAGACCTACCGGGCGAATAGGACTGACAGCGGAGTCTTGGACGATCTCGAGCCGGTCGAGGTTGGTGAGTTCGAGGGTGCTAACGCATTTCTCGTGCCTCGTCGAAATATGGGTCCGTTTGTGGCGGTAGATTTCTCCAGCCTTCTCAGTCCCAAGGGCTTAAGCGTCCAGTTCTCGGGTTGGAGAGCTACTCGGGAAATCGAGACTTTCTTGCGTTTTGCCCGTGCTCGGAGTGTGGGGGACTTCAAGGAAGCACTTCAGTTTTTCGATTTCGGTTCACAGAACTGGGCTTATGCAGACATTGAGGGCAACATTGCCTACTTCACAAGCGGGGAGCTTCCCCTGCGTGAAGATCTTCAGAGCGGTGCAGTGGATGGTCTCGAACCCTGGTTTGTCAGAGATGGAACTCATCAGAACAAGAATGAGTGGATTCCAGTGAAGAACACTCAGCCGGGCCAGGCTCTCGCCTATGAGGTGCTGCCCTTTGATGAGATGCCGCAAGTCGTCAATCCCAGCCAGGGGTTCATCGCCAACGGAAACAGCGACCCTATAGGTGTCACACTCAACAACCATGTCCTGGGGAACCACCGCGCCGGCGGCGGGATCCTCTACTTGACTCCGGGGTATACGAGCATCCGGATGGGACGCATTGCAGGGTTGATTGAGGAGATTCGCAAACAGCGGAAGTTTACGCTTGATGATTTGAAAACAATGCAAGCCGATAACCATCTCCTGGATGCCGAAGTCTTCGTACCGTTCATTCTCGCAGCGCTTGACGGTCAGGGCGGTGCAGCTGCAGGAGAGTTGGGATCGCTGAGAACAGACAGTCGGATAACGGCTGCAGTCGAGCGGCTGAGGGCATGGAGCTTCAAGACGCCGACAGGCATCCGGGAAGGCTACGATCCTGGTGACGATCCTGAGAACCTGACTGACCCGGCCCCTGAAGAGGTCAAAGACAGTGTGGCGGCGACGATCTATGCCGTTTGGCGAAGCCGTATCCTGTCAAACACCATCGACTCTACTCTGGAAAGATTTGGATTAAGCGAACACCGGCCGGACAGCGAACGGTCACTTTCCGCTTTGAGGCACCTCCTCGACGAGTTCAACTCTTCACATGGAATGGGTGCGTCCGGCATCAACTTTTTTGTCATTGATGGATTGGCCAGTCCCGAAGAGGCTCGAGATGCGCTGATCTTAAGAAGCCTTCAAGAAGCTCTTGACTTACTAGCCGCGGATGATTTTGCCGCAGCTTTTGGCCATTCCGCCAACCAGGAGGACTACCGCTGGGGATTTCTTCACAGAGTGACGTTTGGCCATTCGTTGGGTGACGACTTCAGTGTTCCTTCGAATGGCGGGTTTCCGGACCTTCACCGAATCTCCCCGGAATTGCCAGAGCTGGAGGTTACGAAGTCGTTGACGCGTCAGGACATTCGGCCCGGGCGGACGGCAGTAACGAATTCAGGTTTGGGAGCGGTCCCGCCCGAAGGTTCGTTGCCGAGCTGAATCCGGAAGGGATACAAGCCTACCAGATCATTC
>JAUWTT010000644.1 GCA_030614585.1 Acidobacteriota bacterium | reverse complement strand
GAGGTGGTTGACACGACGGATCACACCAGTGGGGAGAATCCATTCTACGCCTGATATCTGATCGGCGGCTCGGGTCTTGGATGGCGCAAACGAGAGTTCTGTACCTCTTCAGAGTCGTTCATCGGGGCGGCGAAGGTGGCAGCGATTCGACAACTGTGAGAACGGAGAGATTGCATTAGAATTCGGTTTCCCTTTATAGTTCTCAAGTGTCCGTTAAGGATTTTGGGGTAAAGCAATGTTGAGAAGAATCTTTCTATTAGGATTATTGCTGGCGGTAACGCCGGCATTAGCTGGATGCGGTGCCGGTGGAGCGGAAACGATCGAGAAGATTCAGAAGGACAAGTTTGCCTATGTCGGCACAGTGCCTTTTGAAGCTCCGCTGATGTACCAGGTTGGTGGAGAGTTGGTGGGTCCCGATGCAGAACTGGGGAACCGGGTCGTCGCTCGGCTTCAGGAGACACGTGTTGGCCCGGGTTCGAACGAAATCCGGCTGACCTGGATCAACCGGACGTATGCCGGCTTGCCGGACGCCCTTCGGAACGGGGAAGTCGATTTCGTGGTGGGTGTCTTTGCGATCACTGAGGAAAGAAAGAAGGGGATCGCTTTCTCTGACCCGTACTACACGTCTGAGCTTGCCTTGATCGTAAACCCGATACACAAGGACTTAAGTCCAGCGAATTTGGCAGGTGCCACGATCGGTGTGCGCGAGGGTACAGGTGTGGAGGCCCTCGTGAAGGAGAAGTTCGCATCCAGCACGCTGCACGCGTTCAAGACGATTGATGACGCAGTGCTCGCGCTGAGGGGCAGTGAGATTGACGCTGTGGTCGATGATCGGCTGATGGGCGCTTACGCATTAGCTACGGTTCCAGGAGTTGGCCACTTGGAATTGGTGCCGGAGACAATCGGGACGGTTGATATTGCAGCAGGCCTCAAGAAGCGAGACAAGGGAATGCTGGAGTTGGTCAACGGCGTTATCGCAGAAATGAAGGAAGAAGGCGTCTTTGCCTCGTTGGCGAAAGAGCACTTGGGCGATTACCTGGACGAAGTGAACGCACGACGCACCGATAGGCTTGCCATGGCCGAGAAGGCTGCTGAACCTCGCCAAGTCAAGATCAGCGTTTCGAAAGACAAGAACTTTGACATGGATATCTACCGGATGGCAAATCTGCGGTTCGTGTTTCGAAATAGCGCTACAGGGAGTTCAGTCTCCAGCACAAAGATCGGTTTTCAAGGATCTGTTGGTGTGGCGAGCGCAGCTGTACCTCCGGGCAGCTATCAGCTGACATTGCCCAAGTTCAACTTTTCGACTCCCCTTGAGATCGATCCTTCAGATGCGAAAGTAGTTCCGATTAAGATCCGCTTGACCTCAGGCGGAGTTGTAGTTCGTAAAGGCTAAGAACCGCCAGCCGAAGCTCGAAATCCGAAATACGAACAAGCTTATCTTCCGGTGGGAAGATGACCTTCTAGGTCGTCACCATGGATCGAGGCGGGATGCAACAGGCACGTCCGCCTTCGTCTTTCAGACTACGGCGGGACTCGTCTTCTCCCCTGCACAGGGCCCATCCGGCTGCCGACGAATCCTTTCTTCACTGAATCCCAGTTTGACAACGCCGAATCAACGGAGGCATACTCAGGCCGTTAATGAAATTGAAATTCATTTTCATTAACGGTGAAGAGAGGAGGAGGGTTATGTCTGGAGCCAGAGGAGTCGTCTGGGTAGTGATGGCCTTTTTCATTTGTACAGTAAGCGCGTCTGACGATGATGCCATTTCGAAGAAAATGGAAGCGCTTGAACGGCGGCTCGCATCGCTGGAAGAGAAGGTCAAGCAAGCGTTCCAAAAGCCGAAAGAGGGCGAATCAGAAGACCTTACTGTGGAGGTTGAGGAGCTTCGTCGGCAGGTAGACATTCTAGCTGGAGAAGTAGAGAAAATTCGTAGTGGCGAACCTGAGCACGACATCAGTCGGGAACGGGCCAATTCCCTTGGCTTGGGACCTTCAGCTGCCGATGTCTATCGGAAGCCCCACGGCGCCTCGCTTGCAGGGTACGGGGAAATGCTCTACGAGAATTTTGACAACCGGGATCAGTCGGGAGCCGAGGTGGATAAACCGGCCCGGTTGGATCTTCTCCGGGCGATCATCTACGCGGGCTATCGTTTTAATGAACGTTTCCTGGTCAATACAGAAATCGAATTCGAACACGCCAGCACTGATAAGTCAGGTAGTGCCTCGGTGGAGTTCGCTTACGTCGAGTACCTCCACAACGACCAGTTTTCTGTGAGAGGGGGGCTTCTGT
>JAUWTT010000072.1 GCA_030614585.1 Acidobacteriota bacterium | reverse complement strand
TCTTCAATGCAACTGAGTGAGACTCCTTTCGTTTTTCACCACGAAGGCACCAAGATCACCAAGAATCACCAAAAGACTCTTGGTGTCTTGGTGGTTAACTCTTCTTCGGGACCAGCTTCTGACAGGGATACCCGGGAACCTCAACACCCCGCGCCCGCAGCGATTGAACGATGTTCATTTTGAAATCATTCGGAACCTCGTCCAGCGCACCCCGCAAGATGGCGAGCGATTCGGGACCCGGGATACGCTCCAGCACACAGCGAGCGTCTTCGCGCAGTTCCTCGTCGGTTAAGAATAACCCGATGCTCTTGCTCACTTTGCCGTCAGCGATCTCAGACAGCATCCAAATCACTTCGCGGCGAACGGCCACTCCTTGTTTATCTGCGAGCAGGGCAACCAGTGCTTCAACGACTGCTTTCTTTTCAGGTTCCGAAACCCCGGGTGCGCCAACAGTCCGAGTGATCTTCCAAAGACCTCTCTTAGCTGCTCGCGAAGTTTCAAGTTCGCCCTGAACCATCAAACCGGCCAAAGGAGCAATCGCCGGTGCCCCAACCTCACCCGCTCTGAGCCAGGCACCGGTTCTTACGTTTGCATCGTCGCTGCGAAGCGATTGAACCAGCTCCGTAACTGTGAATTCTTGCTGCATGATCAAAAACCCTCTTTTGTTAGGCTTGGCCACAAGGGCAGCTTCATCTTATAGGTGATACGGATGGCGCTGCGGCCGGCTCATCATTCGTCGAGCCTGCTCGTCTCCGATGATTTCCTGTTTCGACTGGTCCCAGCGGAGCTTCCGTCCCAGCAGGTAAGAAAGGTTACCCAGGATGCAGAGATTGGCCACCCCGGCACCCGCCGCGATATTCATGATCGGCTTCTTGCCGGTCCTGATACCGACGAACCAGTCCTCGAAATGCCCCGGGCTCTTATAGACCTCAACCGCGTTCGCGGGAGGTTTCCACTGCCGGACCTTCCGTTCGGCCCATGTCCCGCCGTCGCCTCCCCAGTGCATGCAGGTTCCCTTTTCGCCGTGGTAGATCGCACCATAACCAGGCCGTTTGATTGGAGTGATTTCGTTATTCAACTCCTCCGGTGTTCGCTCTTCAGCGGTTGGCAGCTCTTCCCTGGGCATTTGGGTCCAAGTCATAACCCAGTCCGGATTCTCAAATGTGTAGGTCACATCCATCAGAACAGCCGAATCCCACGCCCCCTGGCTGGGAGGAGTACCGGTGGCCTCAACGGTTACCGGTCCGGTCCCGTCAGCGTTCAGCCACCAGAGGGCACAGCTCATCACGTGCGCACCGCGGTCCCGAATCTGTCCGCCTCCCGAGTCAATCATCCAGCGAAACTTCCCTGGGCAGTACCTCTCGTTGTACGGGCGCCAGCGTAGTGGTCCCAGCCACTGATCCCAATCCAGTTCCGGCGGTGGTTCACTATCGGGTGTACCGGAATCATCCTCGGGACTGGGATAGTGAAAACACTCGACCCGAGAAACTTTGCCGATTACACCATTAGCCAAGTAGCGGTGCATCAGATACGCTTCCGGCTGCGAGCGCCCCTGGGAGCCAATCTGCGATACGATGCCGGCTTCTATCGCTGCTGCCACCATCGCTCTGCTTTCCTCGATCGTGCAACAAGCCGGCTTCTCGCAGTAGATGTGCTTGCCGGATTCGGCGGAATGTACGAACTGGACACCGTGCCAATGATCGGGTGTGCCGATGACAACCGCATCGATGTCTTTCTGCTCGAGAAGGCGACGGTAGTCATGGTAGATGGTAGCGCCCGGGGCAACGCCGTCTTTAGCCGTCCTTGCCAGAGATCGTTTGTCAACATCGGAGATCGCGACACTGACAGCTTCACCCTTGTCTCTCAGAGGCCCAAGTTCGCGCCAAAGCCCCCTTGCCCTTCCCCCCATTCCGATATGGCCAATGTAGATCCGGTCATTGGCACCCTTTTTGCCGGGCGCTGCCAGCACTCCTGACGGAATTACGGCAGGCGCACCGCCGACAAGCCCGACTCCGGCTGCTACACCCACACGGTTTAGAAATGTCCGACGGGGAACCCGATTGGTCTTCTTAGTCATTTGCGGTTTCCTCCCACGTAGAATCGCCTTTTAATCGACTTCGTGTACCCAGATCCCAACTTCAGCGGACCGTGAACTCACGAAAGTCCACAGGCTGTTTCAATACTATTCCTCTCCGATCAACGTCTCAACCTCCAGTTCTCGTTGGCAGTCTAACTTTGCGTCTTTGCGTGAGGAGGATAAGCTTCTAGCTTGTCGCAAGACTCGGAGTGACGACCTGGAAGGTCATCCTCCCTTCCTGCCGTGAGATAAATACATTTTCACGCAAAGCCGCCAAGTGCTTCCCGTTCACGATGCCTTGTCGAAGTGTCTTGCAATCAGCATCTTGATCAGCGACTGGCGCGGTACCCCCAGGCGCGAGGCCTCGCGATCCAGAGACTCAATCATCCAAATCGGAAAATCGACGTTGACCCTCTTCTGCTCATGGCCGCGCCGCCTCGCCTTCGACGGATCGAGGGATTTCGAGATGTCCTCGCCGGCATCGAACCTTCTATCGAATTCCTTAGCTTTCATACAGTGCGATCTCCTCTTGCCTCGACCGGCGCACCGAGATGATACGAATACGGTTCTCACGGTACGTGATCACCCCGGACCAATGCGTTTCGTCAATCCTTCCAACCACCAGGACCCGCGACTCGTCAGTCGTGCAGGCGGGAATTTCAATCAAATCCACGTCATCCCACAGCGCCTGAGCCTCGACGAAATCGATCCCATGTTTCCTCCTGTTCGAGCGACTTTTTCGAGAATCGAACTCGAACTCCATGGTATATTATATATACCTTTTATATACCATTGTCAACTGGCGCTAAATGGTATCTGACCATGGCCTCACGGGTCAGAGGTCTATTCGCCTTTGCGTCCTTTGCGTCTTTGCGTGAGGAGGATGAGCTTCTAGCTTGTCACGTTACATCTCGCTGCAATCCTGGGTGACGACCTGGAAGGTCATCCTACGGTAGGACACGCTTCCAGCTTGTCACGTTACGTCCCGCCTCAGCTTGACACCTGGTAAGTGAGAAGTCTGAAGTGCGATGTGCGAAGTGCGAACTCGGGACCCAAGACCCCTGAGACTCAAGACTTTCCCCCCGACAGTCCCATCGCCAGCTCCTTCACCTTCCTGAGATCGAGCTTGCCTGTGCCAAGGTATGGAATCACCGCGATCCGATGAAAATGATTGGCTCGAGGTGTCCAGAGCTTGGGGAGCTCAGATTGAGGCAGCTTTTCCAGGCATTCCCTCAGATCGACCTCGGACAGAGTGTGCAGCACGACAAGCCGTTCCCCCTTTGCCTCGTCAGGAACTCCGGCCACAGCGAAGCACTGTTCCGTCATCCCAGCCAAATCCTGGAGCACTTCCTCTACCTTGACATGGGGGATCATCTCGCCTCCGATCTTACTGAAACGGCTGAGACGATCGGTGATCTTCAGGAATCCATCCTCATCCTGTGAAGCGATGTCACCGGTGACATACCAACCATCTCTGAGGACCTCACGAGTCTTCTCAGGCCGGCCCAGATAACCCAGCATGATGTTTGGCCCTTTCACGAGTAAAAGCCCTGCCTCACCGGGAGGTAGCTCCTCACCCGTATCAGGATCCAGAATCTTAGTGCTGATTCCCGGAAGAGGGTGCCCGATTGTCTGCCTCTTCGCACCAATCTGTCGGAAGCCCGCGGCCCTGAAGTCTTTGGTGTTCACACTCACCGCCGGCGCACACTCGGTACACCCATAAGCCTCTAATGGCCGAATGCCAAATCTGTCTTCGAAAGCAACTGCAACCCTTTCGTGTAACTTCTCAGCTCCCGTCATCACAAAGTCGAGGCTCCCGAACTGCTCAGCTCCACAACGGCGAATGTAACCCTGTAAAAAGGTCGGAGTCGCCAGCAGAAATGTTGCCTCATATTCCATGACCAGTGCTCCCACAACACGGGCATCTAGAGGATTCGGGTGGAAGACGACTCCAATCCCCTGGACGACGGGTAAGAACAAAGTGCCCGTAAAGCCGAAGGAGTGAAAGAAAGGCAGCACACCCATCACGCGGTCCCCTCGACCTAGTGAGAAGGTACTGGCCAACTGCTCAATGTTCGATCCGATGTTGTAATGCGAAAGCATCACACCTTTTGGATTTCCGGTGCTTCCACTGGAGAAGATTACCGTTGCGAGGTCGTTCACGTCCTTCTTTCTCTGAACTCCCAGCAACTTCTCCATTACACGTACCGGCGTCAACCATGCAAGGATCAGTGCGATCAACCTCTCGATCGATTTCGGATCTGCCGCAACATCTTCCAGGAAGATGGGATCAGTCGGGACCTCGACTTTGACATGTTCCAGGAACTCACGAGAAGTAACAACTGTCTTTATTTGACACTGCTCCGCGCACGAGGAAACAACTTCATTGGACGTTGTGTAATTCAGATTCACCGGCACCTTGCCCAGAAGCAAAGCGGCAAAGTTGACCAGGGCGCCACCCCCCGAAGGAGGAAGCAGGATGCCTAACATTTCCTGATCCGACCAGAATCTTCTCAGCCGCCTGGCGAGAAACACCGTGCGCGTCAGGACACCGAAGAAGCGCAGTTTGGGCACTCGCCCATCAGCCATGGCGAAGCGCAAAGGATGTCGCCGACACGACGAAATGACCTTCCGGTGCAGAGGCTTCATCGCCGCTCTGTGGTGACGGTAAGACTCCGTATGAAGAAATTGTACGGCCTGCCTGACCACAGCCGGAGAAGAGGTTGCAGGTAGAGCCGAACCGTAGCTGACCATAATCGGTGCCAGCAGTCGCTTAGGGAGCTTCCAAAAAAATCGGCGCCGCTCATAACTGAAGATGCTTCCCCATACTCCAGCAAGATGCACTGGTATGATGGGGGCATCCACATCCTTCATGATGCGCTCGAACCCTCTTCGGAACGGTAGTAGCCGGCCGATCCTCGTCATCTGGCCCTCAGCGAAAATGCAAACGACGTCGCCCGCTAGAATTGACTCACGAGCCTCGTTAAGAGAACGCAGCATCTCCTTGGGACCCTGTTTGGACGAAATGGGGATTGCCCGCATGATCCGGGCGAATGGCTTCAAGAGCGGATAATCGTAGTAACTCTTGTGCATGATGAAGCGGATGAAACGGTCCGTTGAGGCGATCAGCAGAAGTGCATCCAGAAAGGAGAGATGGTTGCACACGAATAGCGCACCACCTTTGGCAGGAATGTTGTCCCGTCCTTCCACTCGGACTCGATAGAGAGTATGCGTCAACAACCAGAGAAGGAACCTGAGCATCGCATCAGGAAGCAGGACAACAACATAAACCGTGGCTCCGATTGTCAATATCGCACTCGCCAGGAAAATCTCCTGGGGATCGAGTCCGAGGCGGGCAAAGGCAAAATAAACCGCCGAAGCAATAAAGATTCCGACGAAGGAGAGCAGATTAGAGGCGGCTATCACGCCTCCGCGTTCGTCGTCACGGGGCCGGTGTTGGATGAGTGCACTAATCGGAACGATAAAGAACCCACCAAAAAAACCCAAGAGGGCCAACAACACTGCCACCTGGTTGTAACTCAACCCTTCCAGAAAAAGGAGGGCGCCAAAGAAAGTCAACCCCAGCGATCCCAGAGGGATCAACCCATACTCGATCTTCTTGCCGGAAAGATATCCTGCCGCCAGATTTCCAAGGCCGATTCCAACAGCAATGGCTGCCATCAGGAGGCTGTTCCTGGTCTCCCCCAACTGAAGGACTTCAATCCCGTAGAACAGTATGTTGAACTGTAGAAGCGCGGCCAGGAAGAAGAAGTAAATGTTCCCAAGCGTGGCGAGCCACAGAACGCGGTCTTTTCGGATGATTCTGATCTGCGAGAAGAGATCCCCGAACAGGTTTGGCCTAAACTTGCGTGAGGGGTCCGCAGCCGAGACCCGGGTTATCCCCAGACTCATGATGAGCCCGAACCCGGCTAACCCCACCAGAATCACGCCGGACCACTGCTGCATTTCCCCCAGTCCTTCTGCCATCACTCCACCAGCGACCGTACCGGTGATAATGGCCAGAAAGGTGCCTAGCCCCAGGACGCCATTCCCCCAGGAAAGCAGCTTCTCAGGCAGCAGTTCGGGGAGGAGCCCATACTTCGAGGGCCCAAACAAGGCACTCTGAACGCTCATGAGGAAAACGGCCGCGATCTTGATAGTCAGGCTGCCTCCAGCCAATCCGTAAAGTGCGAGGCACATGACCGCTATCTCGAAAACCTTGGTACCGATCGTGACGCTTCTCTTGCTGTAGCGGTCAGCAAGGTACCCACCAGTCATTGAGAAAAGAATGAAAGGGACCGCAAACAGGGCTCCTATGAGTAGAACAAAGTCCCTCCCGCCACGAGCGGCCACGTCGCCCACGACCAGGAATATGACGAGGGTTTTGAAAGCATTGTCACTGAAAGCACCCTGGAACTGCGTAACAAAGAGGCTCCGAAATCCGCGTAACGATGACTTTTCACCTGACATAGACCTCCATTCTGCTCAACTACAGGTAGCGTCGCAAGGTCTGGCTAAACCGGGTGTACAGATAAGATACCAACAACAGGATCAATCCAAGTACGATGAAAGAAAAGATCCGTGGCAGGCCTTCTAACCCGGCCAAGTCGTAGAAGAAGACTTTAAGTACGCAGAAGGACAGGAAACCGAGACCAAGTAACCTGAGATCACGCTCCCCAAGCCAGAGCCCAACCGCGAACAGCAGCAGAGCTTCCATTCCCCATGCCACTGTCAGCAGCCGGGTCGGAACCTCCTGGTAGAAGAGAACCGCACTCATCAAACCGATTGAGCAGGCCACTACGGTCATAACGAGCCTCTCAAGCTCGATCGATTTCTGATCGCCGATCGCAACAGCCCGCCGCACAATCTTGAAAAGTCCTCCATACCAGGTGCCTAGAATGAGCAGGACTAAAACGACACTTACAATTTTGGCCGTTTCGTCAAACGTGGGTGCCGAGACCCAGAGGTTCAACAGGAAGATCCTACCGACTGTCGCCGCCAGGAGCAGGTAGGCTTTGATCCGGTAATGTCTGTCTTTAGTAAACAAGCCCATGTAGAAGGCAACCAACGACAGAACACCCCATGCAGCCGGTACCCAGACTGTTTTCAGTTCCCCATCCAATAAGATGGCAGTGGCAATAGCCGCCTCGAACGATAAGGCTTCTACGAGGTACTTCTCAGCTCCTTCAATCGCACCTTCTGCGATCCGTTTCCGAAGCTGCAGGAAGAGGGAGTAGAGAAGAAAGATCACCAGTCCTGCCACAATCCAGCGCAGGTAGAGTGGATCATGAGAAAAGCTGTCTCCCAGAGATCTCGCTCCGAAGGTAGCGAACGCAACGAATCCCAGAACGTACACCTGAGCTCGCAGGTGTTCGGTCGTCCAGCGTCTTTCGATCTCAGCCAACACCACTGCGAAACCAGCGATCGCCGGTGCAATCCAGAGATCTGGAACGACCTTCCAGAGCAGAATCGTAGCCAGCAAGGTCCCGAAGTGGGTGTAGCCATGACGAACCAGCGACTCGTCTCGACTGATGAGAGCCTTTCCGCAAAGCCATCGAATCAGGCAGCTGGTGAAATAGACGATCCCGGCAACAGCAAGAGTCTGTCCCCAATAGGCCTCGCCGTCCGCTCCCAGCAGGAAGGGCAGCATGGTGGCCGCAGCTACGTAGAGAAGGACATAGCCGTGATATCGAATGTGCTTGATAGCAACTGCGATTCCGACAACCAGAAGAGAGATCGCCAGCAGGGCCCAAAAGGGTGCCAAATAGTCAATGTCTACCCATTTCCAGAGGGCGCTTGCAGCCAGAAACGCTGCGGGATAGGTAAACAGATCCGTCGCAGCGATCTCGTCCCGCTTCATTTCTTCAGGGACCAAGCTCGTTCCCAGAATCCGATTCAGATAGAGGACCGTTGCGAAGATGGCGAAGGTCCCTGCACCGCCACCGTAGACCAGCAACACCCCAAGCGACAACCCCAAACCGATGTACCCCAGGATTCGGAAATACTTTTCTCGCTGGAGCAAGCCAAGTATCAAGAGCAGTTCGCTTTCGAGAAGCCAGGTCAGCGCGAGTGTGTCACCGGTGAATCGGATTGCCATCGCTCCGATCAGAAGGCCGGCGGCGAAGGTCGAAAAAGTCAGATACGAGGCCCTCAGCCTTCGTCTCGTGGCCAGAGCAGCAAGTCCGACATAAAGGCCTCCTAGAATCAGCAGTGCCGAGAAACACAGGTCCTGAATCACGCACAAGTGAATCAGTGCGACGATCAGGAAGCCGGCGTTGACCAGGTTGATTCCCTGGAGCAGAGTGCCCTCGTTCTCGTTTCTTGGAGCAGCAAAGAAGGCAGGGGCCAGGTAAAACAGCCAGTACGCGCCAAGCAAGAGGAGGCTACCCCAGAATGCCGTCGAGTAGAGTTCAACCGAGGCAGACACTTGCCACTGCAGATGCACTCCGTAGGTGGCTACTGCGCCCAACAGACCGAGATAGAACCAGCCAAATCGGGTACAGCAGACAACCACGAACGCCGTCAGCAGCAGAATTGCCGTCAGGTCAAAAAGGCCGACGCTACTCAATTCAATCGTCACAACCGCCAACACCGCAGCAAGGACCGTCACCAATTCGGATTTGTAGCGTAATGTGTAAGAGATCATTGCGGTCGTGTACAGACCGAGCACGACCAAACCCCACACCTCCTGATCGATCACCCTTACCGACTCAACAAAGTGCAGCGCAAAGGTTGTGAAGTAGCCAAGAGCCCAGCCACCTCCGATCAGTGCCTTTCCATAAAGATTGTATTTCTCCTTTCTCTCGAGCCAGATACCGCCACCCAAGAGCGATGCAGTGACGATATATCCAATTAGCAGCTTTCCGATTGGCCCGAGATTCTCAAAGGTATAGCCGAGTAGCAGTGACACTCCCATGACCAGCACACCTACACCGACCCTATTGAGCCAATTTCCGCCAAGAAGATCTTCGAGGTCATTCCAGCTGAACGACTTGCGCGGGGTCCTGCCCCTGAGAAGTCCGGATTGTGGCGGCCGGTGAGTCACTGCTTGGGCCACCTCACTGTCAAGTGCCGCCAGGTATGCCGCAACAGGCCCTTCAGGCGATGGCACAGGTTTCAGATCGGGCTCAGGCTCCGACCGAAGTTCGGTCGGACCGGCGGCAGCTGGGATCGTGGGTGGAGGGGGAAGCGAAGGAGGTGGGGGAACTACAACCGGGCCTTCCGTCTCACTCTCAACTTCTCTGAAGTCCCCGGCAGTTGGCGGTACCGGCTCAGAAGGAGCTTCAGCTTGCGCCTGCTCCCAGGCATCGAGAGAAGCTTCACGGCTAACCTTGGGGGTCAGGCCGGGAACTTCCGTGGACTGGGCCTCCTTTTCTCTCAGCTGCCGGAACCAAGTCTCCAGAACATCCAGCCGCTCGTCGAGCCTTCTTGTAGTTTGCCGGACCGAGCTTTCCAAGGTAGCCACCCGACGCATGAGGTACCAGATGAGAGCGATTAGAATCAGAAAACCGATGAGGTACATTTCTTCATCCCCCTAATTCGGTCGATCCGGATCGAGCGGATCAACTGCTTCTAACCGGTACTAAAGAACTGCAGGGCAGGAGTTACAGGGATGAATCTGAAGACTCACCACCAAGACACCAGGAACACCCAGTATCACCTTTCTTCCTTAGTGTCCTTAGTGTCTTGGTGGTTTGAACTATCCGAGCTATGCAGGCGGGGCCGTTAGTTTCAGTTCACGCAATATCTCTTTAAACTGTGGATCTGTACGGAGATGCTCAAAAACCGGGTCTACGGAAATAAACGGGACGTACTCGATGCGAGTCTCAGCTGCTTTTCGCAGCCAGAAGAGGCTGTCCTCTCGTGAGCCAAAAAGTGCGTGATAGATCGCAAGTGCGAAGGGAAACGTGGTGCCGCCTGCCTCTTCCAGCTCCTTTACTTCGGCAAGAGCGGCCTCTTCATCGTTCCGCACAAGGTGTGTCAGAGCGGATGTCAAGAGTTCTGATTGCGGAGAAACAGGCAGCCCCATTTTGAACTCGACAACTGCCTCGTCGAGCCTCTCTTGAACCAGAAAGCAAAGCCCCAGAGCCAAGTGGGCAGGGACAAAGCCCGGTTCAAGCTCGAAGGCTTCGGTAAAGGCCGCCTCGGCCAATCTGTACTCGTTCCGATAGTAGTGGATTCGTCCCGCTGCTGCGCTGATCAGTGGTGAGTGAGGCTCCATTTCTCGCGCCTTAGAGACGGCCTCCAGCGCACCGTCCAAATCCCCGTTGACTGCCAACAGCAACCCGTACCAGTGGAATGCTGTGGCATACCCTGGGTTCAGTTCTATTGCTGCCAGTAAGCCTTTTTCGGCTTTCTCCCAATCCCAATCGTAGGCCAGGCTCACCATACCTAGAGCAGCTTGAGCTTCTGGAAGTTTCGAATCCAGCGCAACCGCCTCCTCAGCAGCTCTCCTTGCCTTTTGAGCCAGATCGGCCGCCGGGTAGTTCTGGTATGAATTGAGCATCAAATAGGCATGCGCCAAGTGTGCAAGAGTCAACGGGTTGGAGGGTTCCTTTTCCAGCGCACTCTCAAAATAGGAAAGGGCGGTCCCCAAGTTCTCCCGTTTGTTGAGAAGATACAGGCCGCGCAAGTATGCCTTGTAGGCCTCGGGGTCGAGCGGTTGCTTCGGTGCAAGAAGCTCCCCCCCCTCAGGGTGCACCCTTAACCCGACCTCAGTACTAACTGCCCTGGCAATTTCGTCCTGAAGCTCGATCAGATCCTTGAACTCCTCCCTGAACTCCCCGACAAACAGACTTCTCTCGGATTTGGCCTCCAGGACGCGGACCCTAACCAACATTCGCTCGGCGTCGAGCGAAACAGAGCCTTCTACTACGGCATCAACCCCCATTTCCTTAGCGATCCGGCTCAAAGACTCGCTTGAGTCCCTATATCTCATGCTGGTGGTCCTGGAAGGAACTCGAAGGTGCTCAAGCTGCGAGAGGTTCGAGATCAGGGCATCAGTCATCGAATCGGCCAAATACTCCTGATCCTGATCTCCGGAAAGGTTCTCGAACGGGAGAACGGCTATCGATTCGATGGGATCCGTGTCTCCAAACCACT
>JAUWTT010000386.1 GCA_030614585.1 Acidobacteriota bacterium | reverse complement strand
TTACGACAAAGGGGTTTGGTATTTGGGTCTTGAGTCCTGAGTCTTGAGTCTTGGGGGCGTGCAAAGAGACTTCGTCGCTAGCTTAATCGTAAACTTTGTCGAAGTCCGGGAAGAATGAATCGACTAAGTTCATGACAAAGCTTACGACGAAAGAGAATTGGGAACTGGAGCATTCATCAGCTTTGTCGCTAACTTCATCGCGAGCTTTGTCGAGATTCCCATGGATAAATCGACCAAGTTTACGACAAGGCTTACGACAAAGGGGTTTGGTATTTGGGTCTTGAGTCCTGAGTCTTGAGTCTTTGCATTCCCGCGTCCAGGAGTTCTTGGGAATTGGTGCTTGGGACTTGGTGCTTCCCAACAAGGGGGGGATTGGCCCGGGGTCATGGCAGTCGGCTGTATGGGGGGAGAAAGACCTCAGCTCTCCCGGGCTACCCTTGTCACGCTGCTCCCTAGATGCACGAGGTGTGCCAATCAGGAAAAATGCGAGTTCTGCGGGATCTGGCCCCACCCACCGCAATCATGCCCGGCACATGATGCAAGCCGGGATTGCAGCTTCGGGCGGGCGCTGGGGACTTGTGATGAAGCATCCAACACCCTACCCTCTTCCATCGCTGATAGAATGGACGCGAGTGCATTGATTGAGGATTGGAGGGGAGTACATGCTTGATAAGCTTCACCAGAATGTCTTCCGAATGTTTCTGTTAATCACCGTCTGCCTTTTCCTGACAATTGCTCCCACACACGCTGTCGGCTTGGAAGAAAGCGGGCTCACAATTCAGAAACGTAGTAGGTCAACCGGCTCCCATGGTCAGGATGCTGAGACCACTGAGAGCACGATGTACTTCAGCAGCCAGGCTGTCCATGAGGTTCGATCAGATGGGAATGAGTCGATCGTCTTCCTTAAAGAGAGACGGTTCGTCACCCTGGACAATACTGCCAAAACCTACTCTGAGGTCACGTTTGAAGAATTGGAACAGAAACTAGACGAAGTATCGAAGAGAATGTCGGAGGAATCGACTGAACACCAAGAGGCAACCGAGATGCTTAAGCAACTTCTGGGTGACTCGGCGGGCCAACTCTCGGTTGAGAGGCTGGGTCCGGGAGAACCGATTCTTGGATTCGCAACCGAAAAGCACCTAATCACTGCCCCGCCGATGACCATCGAACTTTGGGCGGCACCGGAACTGAAGATTCCAGCCGAGTACTACGACAGTCTGAAGATTAATGTGCAACCGAACCCGTTCTTCGACATGCAGAAGCTTTTCGATGCCTTTAAGAACATAGATGGTTTCAGTCTTCGAACCATAGTCACGGTGAAGGCCATGGGTGCGGAGATCCGATCCATTGACGAAGCAGTAAGTGTCGAAGAAGGTCCAGTAACCCCACCCCAAATCCCGACTGATTACCGAAAGGTGGAGTTGGACTTCTAGCGCAGCCTATTCAAGCCAAGCCTTCAGCTCTTCTTCAAGCGCTGCCTGGCTGTAAGGGATACCTGCCTTCAGTTTGCGATTCTGCATCCACATTGACGGCTCGGGGAGCCCATTTTCCCATGCGAGACGAGGCTCATAGAAGGCGAACATATCCCACGCATCGCCAACCGGTATGTTTAGCAGCGTCGCCAAGGTTCGCGCAGAGTACCTCCATAAATCCCAGAAGTGCCGAACGCGCCGATCGGGCATATAAACCGAAGCCCGCTGAGCCGTTGATTGGCTATCCCGCTGCATGAAAGGCACCCACATCACGAAGACTTTGATCTTGGCTTTAGGGTATCTGGCAAGCATCTGCTGAACTTCAGAACCCGCCTGAAGACAATGTCCTCATGTGGGAGACAATATCGCTATCAGCCTGGGTTGATCGACTGCACTATTGAAGGCCTCTTTGAACGCGGCAGCCTCAAAAGACAGAGGTTCCACAGGGAGCTCCGAAATAAATTGAGCCCCGAAAAGTGTCAGCAGGAGTGAAAGCGACACCATCATATGGCTAGACAGCATACTCAAAGTCAAAACTCCAGTTCAAGAGTTGGGATAGGAGCCTGCGCGGCGTATTCCCGGGGATTGCCAAGGCTCGGTTTGAGAAATGCAGCGCATTCATTCTCAGCAGGAGGCGCTGGTTTTTCTTGCGTTTCAACTGGAAACTGGTTAATTCTAAAAGACTTATCGCTTTGGAACACGATTTGCTACGCTTCGACTGCCTGAATAGCAGAATCGAGAGGTTATAAAACTGAATGCTTGAAAAACTTAAAAGATGGGTGAAGTTCAATGTCGTTGGAGGGGGAGGTATGATCGTACAACTCTTCCTTCTCGCTTTGCTCACCCAAGGTCTCCAGGTCCACTATCTGCTGGCTACTCTGCTGGCCGTTGAAGGAGCAATCCTTCACAACTTTGTCTGGCACGAGCTTTGGACGTGGAAAGACAAACGCTCCAACTCTCGCAGGGCGCTGTTCTCCCGCCTATTGCGGTTTCATCTGGCAAATGGCACAACGTCTCTCGTGGGGAATCTTGTTCTGATGAAGCTGGCTGTTGGTCATTTCCAGATACCTATTCTGGCCGCCAATCTGCTGGCGATCGCGGCCTGCTCGATTGTCAATTTCCTGCTCAGCAACTCGTTCGTGTTCAAGCATGAGGACAAGGCGGACCGAAGTTCAGATAATCCTCAGCCGTTCTACCCATGCAGTGGTCTCCCTGGCTCATCAAACGAGATCGGCTCTCGATCAGCTACTGTGAATCTGAACAGCCCTGAGTAGGCTGCAAGCAAAATCGATCAGTCACTGAACAATCCCGGCCGATCCCTCGTAGTAACTATCAACAGAGGTTACTGAAAGTGATGGGAGAACTTGTATTTCTGATAGGGTTTCTTTTCCTAATTGGCTTTGTAGTCTTGCTAGCCAAGCTCGGGATCTTCCTGATCATACTGCCAATTAAGATCGGATTCGGATTGGGGATGGTGCTGCTGACTCTGATTATTGCGATACCAGCGTTAGTGCTTGGAGTGGTATTGTTCGCAGCTGCTATTCCTGTACTACTGGTCGTGGTTCCGGTTCTATGCGTTTTAGCTTTACCTTTTGTTGTTTTCTTCAAGTTGATCTTCTAGAGCTCTGACGGGAACCAAGCCTCAGCAAAATAATTCCAAAAGCAATCGGCGGGCTGCTAAGACAGCTCGCCGATCACTCGTCTACGCCTCATTACACAGAGTCGTAAGGAAACTCTCCTACATGAAATCCAACTTGCGGACCAGATACTCACCAACAATCTCGCGCATTTCGGGGTAAGTCTTAACGATTCCTTCGCGCTTCTCCTCGGAAATCTTCTTGAGCCAGAGTTCCTCAAACGCCTTGAATTCCTTGCGGCCCTTGTCGTACTGGGCCAGGTCCTTAAACTCCACAACCAAGGTCAAATTGTAATCGCCACTGTCTTCCAAAATATTCGAATAGATTTCGTAATCCTGAATCTGGCCTAGCTCCTTGGCAACCTCATTGCCTGTTACCCAAGTTTGTTTAATCCCCTCGAGATAATAGGGGATCATGTTCGATTTGACCTTGATGTGCGTCACCGACCAAACAGCATCGCTAGCCGTAAAGTCAGTTCCAAACTTCAGTTGAGCAAACGCGGTCCCGCTTAAACCCACAAGCGCAAACACCAACGACAAGCACAAAACAGTTTTCTTCATGGAATCCTCCTTGTTTTTCGGGACCGCTGTATACGTGAGCCTCGCCAGCCCCTCAGAGAGAACAGGTGCAGAGCAGCCGGGGCGAATCGGACGCACAAGAACAGGTCCCATTGAATCTTGGAGCAAGTATATTTACCGATGGGAAAGGCGTCAAACCCCAATCGCTCGAAACTCGAAACAAATCTCAAGCTCGAATATCTTAAGGACTTCGACAGACTCTTGCCGGAACGGCGGCAGGGATCGTGGTATCCGCCGGGTTCACACCCGACGTTCTCAGGCTAGCTCGAGCAGATCACTCAACACGCCCGCTGCAGTCGCATCTACGCCTGCACCGCGTCCCTGGATAATGAGAGGATTCGGTGAGAACAGGTCGGTATGGATCTCCGCAAGATTATCGTTTCCTCGGAGCCGGCCAAGCGGAGAACTCTCCCCTACTTCGGTCAGCCCGACACGGCAGCACTCCCGTTCAACCGAAGCCACATAACGCAAAACTCGACCACGCCCTCGACACTCTGCGACCCGACCAGCAAGCGTCGATTCGAACTTCCCCACCTGGTCCAGAAACGCTTGAGGGGACAAACGGCTTAGTACGTTCGGAACCAGACTCTCCACATCGACATCTGAAAGGTCCAGCTTCCAGCCGGCACCGCGTGCCAGGATCAGCACTTTCCTGGCTACATCCATCCCACCCAAGTCCTCTCGGGGGTCAGGTTCAGTGTAGCCTGCCTCATGGGCGCCTCTTACGATTTCACCAAAGGATTGCCCGTCTTGCAGTGACGTCATCAGCAAACCCAGTGTACCGCTGAACGATCCAGATATGCTTGAGACTTGGTCGCCACTCGAGGTAATCCGATTAAGCGCATTAATCACAGGCAAAGAGGAGCCAACGGTCGTTTCCCATCGGCTCCGGCTTGGATCTCTCGTCAATTCACAATATAGGCTGTAATCACCGGTGAGTGGCTTCTTGTTCGCCAGGACGATTTTGCCTCCAATTTCAAGAGCCCGCACAAGCGCATCCTCAGTCGCAGACGTAGCCGTACAGTCAACCAGCACCGTATTCACGCCGCATGCTTCGTTTACCAGTTCAAGCGG
>JAUWTT010000222.1 GCA_030614585.1 Acidobacteriota bacterium | reverse complement strand
GGTTACTGGCCAGGCCGAATGCGACGACGAACACTACGCCGAAGATTTCACCTGTTCGGATTTGCATCCGACTGCTATGTCGATAGTAATCGGCGATCTTGCCCAGTCCAAAAACAATCAGAAGGACAGGCCAGTAAAAGCCAATGAACTTCAGTGCCTCCACCAGGTTAAAGATGTCCAGCAGGATGACGACTCCAAGAGAGAGCCAGAAAATGCCACCCAGTAAACCAGCCCTTCCCTGATTGTGTAGAAGCTCTTCTTCACTCCAGGTGTAGTGTCGGATCAATTTCCGAGCGCCGGCGAAAACGAACAGCGCAGGAAGGACGGTCTTGAGGAACACAACCCAGCTGATGTCATACTGAGTGAAGTTGACCAGCAGGAAGAGTGCCCCGACGAGGATCAGCAACAGTCCTGCAAGGAGAGTCGAAGTGCTTCTTACGGACATGTTCAACTATCTCCCTGGTTCGGCTCCCCCTGAGGAGGCGCTTCGTATGCAGTCCCCGCCGGATCCTGATCAGGGGAGGCTACTGCCCTTCCAGGTTCTACAGGTCTCGAACCTGGCTGGGGAGGATAGTAGGAGCCTTGTCCAGGCGGCACCTGGTTATCGGGGGCCTGGGACCTCTGAGCCTGATCTTTCTGGAAAAAGTTGAAGATCAGGTACCCCCCCAGAAATACGAGAATAAGTGGCCACAACTGAACCGCGGTTCTCAACCGAATGGCACCGAGGTTATCCAGAAGGAAGAGAATCCCCATGAGGATCAAGAGGCCTCCCCAGAGAGGCAGGTTGATCTCGTCCTGCTGAGTTTGAACAGCCTCAAAGCCACCTCGCTGCAAGATCGAATCTGCCGTTCGATACGAGTCGATGATGGTGAAGACGTAAAAGGAGATGGCTGCAAACACAAAGACGCCGGCGGTTTCGCCGATCATGGCGAGGCCTGCAAATATACTGAAGTGGACGACAGCTTTTGTATACTCCCGGTTATAGACAGCACCTATGCCCGGTACCAGAGCGCAGAGCGCTGCCCGCGTTGGTATGTGGCCACTCGAGATGGGAGGCGGTGGGGGTTTGGGTGGAGTCTGCTGTTGAGTTTGATTATTCGCCATTGCTGTTTTCCTCTTGATTCGATTGTTCCTCGCTCTTCCCCTGGGTCTGCTCCTCGTCTTGATCCTCGATGGACTCGCTGTAACTTCGGAAAAGAACCGTCACCATGTGATAGTCAATTCGCCCCAGGAGGTCTTCTTTGAGAAAAGCGATTTCTTCGCTCACCCGTCTCTTCAGGTCATTGAACTCGCGCCACTTACTATAGATCTCATCAGTCACCTGGTCGGCTTTGGCGACCAGTGATGAGGAGTAGCTGGAAACTGAAAACCCAGGCCCCATCATGTTGACCGCAAATGAGATAAACACAAACATCATGATCGTGGCGAAGGCGTATCGTTGTGTCAGGAACGGTTGAAAGGTCGGCAACACTAAGTCGTTCCAGAAGGAGTAAGCTTTGGGCTTGCCGGACGTTTTCTCCAGAATTCGATCGATCAATTCTTCCGAGACCCGTACTTCGGGAAAATTCTGAAGATCTTCCCGGAGCTCTTGCACCTCGGCCAGCAGGGTCGAGCAGTTGGGGCATCCCTGGAGGTGCTGCTCCGCGGCGGATCGGACTCGAGCATCTATTTTGCCGTCCGCATAGTCCGAAAGTAATGTTTCAAACCTTGGGCAATTCATCAATTCACTCGCCCTCTTGCCTGCTGGCGCAAGGTTTTTGCCAACTCAATTCTTCCCCGGTTGATTCTGGACTTGACTGTTCCCTCCGGAATCTTCAGCATGTCCGCAATCTCCCGGTAGGCACATCCCTGGATGTCCCGGAGGATTACGGCCTCCTCCAGTTCTGGAGACAGTCTTGAAAGACCGGAGTAGAGAAACTCTGCTTTCTCCTTAAGATAAACGTTTTCAAACTGGTTCCTGGCCTGTGTCTCTTTGCCAAACTCGAGAACTTCCAACTCCTCACTGCCGGCGACGTGCTTTTCTTTCTTGTGTGCGCGGTAGTAGTCAATTATCAAATTCCGGCCCACCCTCAGTACCCAGTTCTGGAGAGATCCTGTCTCCGGCTGAAACTTGGAGAGATTCGTGTAGACTCGAAGGAAGATCTCCTGAGTCAATTCCTCCGCAACCGAGTAGTTGCCTGTGTAGTGATAAGCCATGTTTACAAGTCTTCCGCTATACGTTCTCACTAACCCTTCCCAAGCCCGGGCATCTCCATTTACGCAACGTTTGACAAGCTTAACGTCTGAACCCTGCAAGTATGATTCCTTAGTTGTTTCCCGGACCCATCAGCTACTATCAACGGAATCCGGAGAAAAAAAGTTCGCGATATCGAATAATGGCGACAACTGAGTCGTTAGAGTTAGCCCCCGCCCCTATTTTATGGTAAGTACAACTGGAATAATAAGGTTAATGGCGGGATTGTGTTCTATTGCTCGCCGCGGAACCTGAGTTCGCTTGTAGTATTGATGCTTTATGCGCTGCCCATTTTGTGATCAGAGCAACGATCGAGTCGTCGATTCCCGTGAAATCCGTGACGGGAGAGCAACGCGCAGGCGAAGAGTGTGCCTCGATTGCGACCGCCGGTTTACGACTTACGAGCAGATTGAGGATATTCACTATATGGTGGTCAAGAAGAATGGACAGCGAGAGCGTTTCTTGCGTTCAAAAGTGGCGAGAGGGATCATGAGGGCCTGTGAGAAACGACCGGTTTCTCCTCAGCAGATGGATGACTTGGTGGACGCTGTGGAGAAGCGAGTCTTGGACTCACCTGCTCGAGAGATATCCTCGATCGAGATCGGGGAATTCCTGATGCAAGGTTTGCGACAACTCGACAAAGTGGCTTATGTCCGCTTTGCATCTGTCTACCTCGATTTCAAAGACGTCCGTGAGTTCATGGACGAAATCAACCAACTTGTGAAGAATAATTGAAGTCGGACCTGAGTTCAGAATTTGACCTGATTAGAAAAATCAGGGCATCCGCCCAGAGAATTCCTCCATCATTGCTTTGCTGCATAGGGGACGATTGTGCCGTTTTTGATCCTTCCTTCGCAGCATCGGTTGCGATGAGTGCAGATTTGCTCATCGAGGAAGTCCATTTCCGACGCGACTGGATCAATCCGTATTTCCTTGGACGAAAGTCACTTCTTGTTAATTTGAGTGATCTTGCAGCCATGGGAGCGCGCCCTTATGCCTGTCTTCTCAGTCTCGGGCTTCCTGTTTCATTGCTGGGAGAGTATTTCGAGAAGTTCATTATTGGGTTTCTCGAAGAATGCGATCGCTTTGAGATTCCCCTGATGGGCGGCGATCTTTCTCGAAGCGAGAAAGTTGTGGTCAGCGTCAGTGTGGTCGGCTACCTGGCTTCAAAAGGCCCTCTGTACCGCTCCGGAGCCAAGGGAGGCGATTCAATTATCCTGATAGGAGATGTGGGAGTATCGGAACTTGGTCTCCGCCTGATTCGACAGAGGTCGTCAAAGTGTATGAGTGAAATAGCCGATCTTCCTTCGCTTGAAAGCTGGGCAGACGGTCCGGATTCTTATCGATGGTTACTTGCCCATTTTCTTCCGGAGATCCACTTAGAGGCGGCTATGTGGCTCCAGGAGCATGAGCTTGCCAATTCCATGATCGATGTTAGCGACGGTTTGGGCTGCGACTTGCTGCACATATTGGAGGAGAGCAAATGCTCCGCAGAAATCCGCGTTGAAGATATCCCTGTGCCTCCAGGTGCAGATCGGATCACGCCTGCTTCCAGGGAATTGATACTCGATGGGGGAGAAGACTACGCTCTCCTATTCACTTGTTCCCAGGAACAACTGGAACGCCTGAAACAGAGTTATCCTCCTGCCTTTTCCCCTTATAGGGTGATTGGAAGAATCGTCAGTGGCGAGGCAGAGTTGCGACTGGTGTCGGACTCGGGAAGCGAAGTGTACCACCGGAAAGGATTTGATCACTTCTCGTGAAGCTATTGCGCGAACTGGCTGTCGCACTATCCAGAGTACCTGATACCCCTGAGCGCACTGCTTTTGCTTTTGCGTGGGGTGTCTTTCTTGGGTTTTCGCCTCTGCTAGGGCTGCACACGGTCCTTGGAGTTCTCAGTATTCTCCTGTTTCGACTCAACAAGGTCGCAACAATGCTGGGAGTGTGGTCGAATGTCCCTTGGATTGTTGTCCCGTACTATGGTTTGGCGACCTGGCTGGGAGTTAAGGTCCTCGGTATGCCCAAAGGTGTGAGTTTTCCTGCCATCGGGCTTCTCGATCTGTTCGGCAGCGAGTTTTGGGTTTGGCTGGCCAACCAGTGGAGATTGCTGATCCCCGCTTTTGTTGGTTCCTTGATCCTGTGTACTCTTCTTGCCTGCCTTGCGTATCCTGTCGCTTTGATACTGGTTAGAAACTACCGGAAGAGATTCGAAGTGTCGCGGGATAATATGAACCACAAAGACACCAAGGGTACCAACGAAACACGGTCTTGGTGATTCTCGGTGATCCGTGTGTCTTGTGTGGTGAGTTTTTGAATTTTCCCGGTTAGGCCGCTTCATCACGTGTTACGTTAATCACGCGTCACGTTAATCACGCAATGTGTTAATATCTTGACATGGTTAGATCCTTCAGGTGTGGTGATACTGAAGCTCTATCAAAAGGCGTCCGCGTGAAGCGGTTCGTGAACATCGCAGCGATAGCACGAAGGAAGCTGAGGCAACTCGAAATTGCCGGCCGACTCGAGGATCTGAGGATACCCCCCGGAAATCACCTTGAAGCACTTAAAGGTGACCGCGCCGGCCAGTTTAGCATTCGTATTAACGATCAATGGCGCGTCTGCTTTCGTTGGAGGAAAGCGGGGGCAGAAGATGTTGAAATCGTGGATTACCACTGAGGTGAATGAATCATGAGTAAACTCAAACCTGTAACCCCCGGTGAGATCCTGCTCGAAGAGTTTCTCAAGCCAATGGGGCTGAGCCAGTATCGTTTGGCCAAAGAGATCGATGTTCCCGCACAGCGCATTAGTGAGATTGTTGCGGGTAAACGCGCCGTCACGGCAGATACCGATCTGCGGTTGTGCAAGTTTTTTGGCTTGTCAAACGGTTATTGGTTGCGCGCTCAGGCCGCACACGACACTGAGGTTGCGGAGCGCAAGATGGGTCCTGTGTTGACAAGAATCAGGCCCTGGACCGCTGTTGTAGCCCAACAACGCACTCCAGTCGACGCGGCAAAGCCGCGCGGCTGAGTTTACGCGTTGGGCTCGAAATCATGGGCACATCTCTGAAGTGACAATGACCCGGAAGAAAAAAGTCGTCGTACCACCTCGCTCAGGTAACCCTTCCGCTTGCGTAGCATGCGGTAGACCGTTACACCGGAAGAGTGAGCACTACTGCAGCACAGTTTGCGCCGCTGAAGCCAGACGGAAGAAAGGTGAAGCAGCGCGCTCCAAAGGGCGGGAACGCCTGGCTCGACTCCCGTATCTGGTGAGCGTATTATCTGGAAACAAGCACAGTTAACGGACTTATCTGGAAACCAGATAATCAGTATGAAGCAGCACAAGATCCTCGATTGTTGCAGATCGAAGATGAGGACTTCCTCATGAAAATCGCTTCATACTTGATCCTGTCATCCCTCATGGTCCTCTTCGGCTATCTGGTCTTCCGAGTTACAGTCCGAAGGGAATATAAAAGAAGAGATAGGCTTTCTGCATTCTCAACATCACTCGAGTGTCTTGTCTTTGCTCTTCATGCGAATCTCTCCTATACCTTCCTTCCCGCTAGATGGCCAGCTCTTCCATCTCTTCCGGACAACGAATTCCATAGTGCAGTTGGGTTCGGCATTCTTGCTATTGGCACAGTGGCCACTCTCTGGTCAATGATCAGCCTGGGATTACGTAAAGCCTTGGGTCAGCAGACTGGAAGTCTGTATCGTTCAGGCTTCTATCGATACAGCAGGAATCCTCAGATTGTCGCTTACAGTCTAGTGGTCATCGGATTTGCGCTCTTATGGCCATCTATATATGGTTTGGGATGGATTCTGATATATGGCGCAATGGTCCATATGATGGTACGGACAGAGGAAGAACACTTGGAACGGATATTCGGGTCAGAATACGAGCACTACTGTGAGGAAGTGCCAAGGTATCTTCCATCGCCTCGGGGATGAAGAGAAACGCGGTGCCTGAGTTCAAGAATGAAGTGCGACAGTCGCCTAACACGCTCGTTCCACGGGACCCAAATCCGCGCGAGCGCGGCTTTGGTCCCGTGAACTCGGACCGTTAGGCAAACTCATCCATAGAGAACACAGGAAAACAGAGGATCATCAGAAAGGTGCAGGCATCCAACTCAGCACAACCCATTACGAAGTCAGATTGGTTTCTGATAACCCAGGTGCCACCTGCCTCCTCGGCGGCCCAACTTCCGTAGGATACCGATTTCCCTCTCGAAGAACCGTCCCGAGGATCGCATTTCAGGTTCGGTGCCAGCCTTTAGGAACTTGGGAACATGAATGGTGGTTCGTGAACGCAGAGTCTCCCCAAGACCCTAAGCCACCGTTTCCTAAATGGCACCGTTTCTCCTTTTTCCCGGTACTCCCGGGCGGGTGGGGGAAAATCCGAAATTCGAAATCCAAAATCCGAAATGGAAGCGGCGGGCGGATGCCGTACAATGTTCCCCTCGAAAACAGGAGGACACCATGATCGAAACCATCAGAAAACACCTCGGAGACCAAGCT
>JAUWTT010000345.1 GCA_030614585.1 Acidobacteriota bacterium | reverse complement strand
AGTCGGGGGCGGCCTTTGACGCGAGCTGATTCACCCCAGTAGAGATAGAGTTTGGCGCCTTTCTTTTTTTCAAAGAGAAATCCCATAATAGGGAACTACATATCATATAACCTATTCCATGTCAACACTATATATGCAATATATAAGGGAACTACTCAAAAATAAACAGAAACACGTCCACTTCTAACTGATTGAACCTTAATGACTTAGATGTTTGGGCTGATTAGTCCCAGGAAGGCTTCCGTAAACTTGCGCTAGCTCTTGCCTACTACAAAATGGCGCCGTAATCAGTAATCAGTAATCGGTAATCGGTTATCGGGATCACACGAAATCACTACTAAGATCTTCTTGTGTCTTAGTGATTTAGTGGTTAGTCCCCAGCCCCCAGTCCCCAGCTCCCAGCCCCCTATTCCACCTTCAATGTCCGCAGGCGGTTCATTGCAAAGGCAATCTCCTGGATACGGGGTCTGGCGAGGTTGCCCGCTTTGAACGGCTTCAGGATGTCCAATCCCTTCCTGCCCAACTCTTCATCCAGGAACTGCAAGCCTTCATGGATCGACATCCCCTTTGAAGCACAGTTGCGGGCAAAGAAATGAATTGCTTCACCAATCGCCCTCGTCTGAGAGGTATCTACCAGTTGCTCGAGAGCCGACAGATCGATGTTGTTAACACCGTAAAGGATGGTCCCGAGGCCTTTGGCATCGATCTTCACATCACGGCGTCCCCGACTGGCATCGAAGCCTCTCTGCAACGGGCAACGGGAACCGACTTCACCGAACCCTCCTCTCCCCTCGACCTTCCGGTGAGTCGGAAACCTGGCAACAACTTCTTTCGCCTTCTCGGTCACGCAAGAAGGCCTGTAGCCGTCCATCATGATCACTCGATCTGCTACATCAAAGTAGTCTCCACACCCCCCCATTACCAGAATCGTAGAGGTCCCGAGCTCCTCTTTCAGATCCTTGACTCTGTCAAGAAACGGCGTGATGGGCTCCTTCGACTTCTCTACGAGTGCCTGCATCCGAGCATCTCGAATGATGAAATTCGTAGCAGACGTATCCTCGTCGATTAGCAGTAACTTGGAGCCGGCCTCGAGCGCTTCCACAATGTTGGCAGCCTGAGAAGTCGAACCTGAAGCATTGTCAGTCGAGAACCGTTTGGTGTCCCTGCCATAAGGGAGATTGTCTATGAAAGAGGCGATGTTGACCTTTTCAACATACCGGCCATCTTCAGCCCGGATCTTGACTGCCGAGCTGACAGTGACCGTAAACTCGCGTCCGTCACCGGGAACGTGGTTGTACACTCCACGCTCAATGGCTCGAAGCAGCGTCGACTTGCCGTGGTAGCCACCTCCGACAATCAGCGTAACTCCCTCCGGGATTCCCATCCCTGTAATCGGGCCCGAACCGGGCCGGTCGAGTTCAACCTCAAGTTCAGGTGGAGTCTGGAAAGGCACTACAACTTGAGACCGAGCCTGCCTGAGTGGACGATCATCAACCCCGCTCCTCCTGGGAAGAGTCGACGCGTTGCCGACGAAGGTCACGAGACCCCTTTCCTTCAGCTGACCCCTTAGCGCCTCCTGATCTTCGACCACCCGGACGTGGCAGTCTAGTTCCTCACTGGAGAGATTCCTGAACATCAATGAGTCGCTGACGATCTTCGGAATCTCGCTGCAGAGCATCTCTTCGGCCTGACGCCCGAGAACTCTCCTGCCCGCAGCCGGTAAGCCTGCGTAGAACCGTGCTTCCACCCCGTCACTGCCAAAGAGTACGCTGCTTCGTTCCAGAACCTCTTGCCCACCCGAATCGATGTATATTTCACCGGAACGGCCAGTTCCCAGGCGCCGCTTGCTGTGCCGATTCACAGCGGCATGAAACGCCCGGGATAGAAAGTCTCCGACTGCCACCCTACGGTGTCGGGGGGCGGTGAACTGACCTGGGAACTGCGCAACCGAGTCCGGGAGGAATACGCTGAGTCGCGAAGGAGAAGCGAACGGATCTCCCTGGACATGGTCAATGGATAGTGTGAAGTCGCCGAAATCAAACTCACCCTCGAGATCTTTGTACGCTTTGTACCCACGACCGTCGATCCGTTGCAGTATTTGTCTTAATCTGTTCTCTGTCATCCCTGTGTTCACCTGGCAAGCAGAATCGGTGTTCCACTGGGTCACAGACCCTTGTCAGAACTTCTGAACCTACGATTATCAAAGAATTGGTACACCTTTCCAACTATGTTACAGTCTCAGGAAATTTGCTGATTCAGAAAAGGGGTAGCTGAAGTGGGAAAAGGCAAGTCACACGGGAACGGCTTAAACCGACGTTCCTTCCTTTCGACGATGGCGGCAGGGGGTGGAGTCGCCTCCCTGAGCATTGCTTCGACTGAAGAACTCGAGGCCGCTCTCGCAAACGTCAACAGGAATTCCAGTCCTTCTGAACTGGAGATCACGGACCTGCGTGTCGCGGTGTTGGGTGAGGTTCCGTTCAAAAGCACCCTCATCCGCATCGACACCAATCAGGGCATATCAGGCTATGGAGAGGTGCGGGACGGCGCTCACGAGAACTATGCGCTCGTGCTCAAGAGTAGGATTCTTGGAGAGAATCCCTGCAGCGTCGACAAGATTTTTCGCAAGATCAAGCAGTTCGGCCATCATGCTCGACAAGCTGGAGGTGTCTGCGCCGTGGAGATGGCTTGTTGGGATCTGGCGGGAAAGGTCTGGGGTGTACCAGCCTATCAGATGCTGGCAGGGAAATTCCGCGACAAGATTCGCCTCTACTCCGACACCACTCAGTCCCCAGACCCTGAAACCTCCGGACGTCGCTTAAAAAGGCGCATGGATCAGGGTTACACGTGGCTCAAACTCGATTTCGGCATAAGACTCCTGGCCAAGATACCCGGCACCCTTAACCGACCTACCGGCCTAACCTTGAGAGAGGTGAACCAGACGATGCACCCCTTCACCGGAGTCGAAATAACCGACAAAGGGATAGGCATCCTGGCAGACTATGTGGGCGGCGTCAGAGATGTCATCGGTATGGAGATTCCCCTGGCCTCCGACCACTACGGTCACATAGGCCTTAATAGTTGTATTCGCCTCGCCAAGGCCGTCGAGAAACACCAGATCGCATGGATGGAGGACATGCTCCCCTGGCAGTTCACGGACATGCTTAGAGAGATCAAAGAGTCAATCGATATTCCGCTTTGCACGGGAGAGGATATCTATCTCAAAGAGGACTTCAAGAAGCTTGTCGATGCCCGGGCGGTAGACGTCATCCACCCGGACCTGGCGACAAGTGGCGGTTTACTCGAGACCAAGAAGATCGGTGACCTGGCCATGGAAGGCGGAGTATCAATGGCACTGCACTATGCGGGCTCGCCCGTTGGATTCTTGGCCAGCGCCCATTGTGCAGCTGCAACCCAGAACTTCCTGTGCCTTGAACATCACGGTGTTGACGTCGAATGGTGGGAAGACCTGGTAACGGGAATCGAAAAACCGATCGTTCAGAATGGGTACGTGAATGTGCCTGACACGCCCGGCCTGGGTATCGAGTTAAACGAAGATGTGATTAGGGAACACCTTTTGAAGCCAGGGTACTTTGAGCCGACCCCTGAGTGGGACACTGTCCGCTCCTGGGATAGACTCTGGAGCTAAGAACCGGCATCGCGGAAGACGGAACGCCCGTTGGTTCTTGGGTCGGACAACGTTCCCAGGCCATTCCTTAGGTCCAAACCTGGAGGGAGTATGGAGAAGTTTGTCGGGATCCTCGGCGGTGGCAATATCAGTGAAAGCCACGTAAAGGCCGCCCAGGAAGCCAGGGGAGTGCGCATCGCTGCGGTCTGCGGATACAACTCGGCCAAAGTGGCGAAACTGGCTGAAAGTGCCGGAGTACCTGCCTACACCGATCTGGGTGACTTCCTGAGTCACAAACCGATGGATCTAGTCGCAATCGGGAGCCCTTCCGGGACGCATGCCGAGCAGGGTGTCCAAGCCGCGGAGAAGGGACTCCACGTGCTGGTTGAGAAACCTATTGATATCACGACAGAGCGTGCCGACCGCCTGATCGAAACCTGTTCCCGAATGGGAGTCAAGCTGGGCGTCTTCTTCCAGGACCGCGTTGCTCCCGACCTCCTGCGCCTCAAAAGCATGATCGACGACGGCGATCTGGGACGCATCCACCTCGCAACCGCCCACGTGAAGTGGTTTCGTCCACCCGAGTATTACGGAGATTCTCAATGGAGAGGAACCTGGGCACTCGACGGGGGCGGGGCCGTCATGAATCAGGGAAGCCACACCGTTGACCTCCTGCTCTGGCTTCTTGGCGAGCCGAGACGAGTTTACGGTGCGACCGGCACAAAGCTGCACACCATCGAAACGGAGGACACTGCGGTTGCGGTGATCGAGTTCAGAAGCGGAGCCTTGGCCACCTTCGAGGCTGCTACATCAGCCTACCCCGGGCAACCGAGGCGACTTTTTGTAAGTGGAAGCGAGGGCACGGCTCAAGTCGAACATGACCTGCTGGTGAGTGTCGATCTTATCAATTCCACCGTCAGCACCCAGGAAAAGGGAGAGCCTGACCGCAACTTGAGCGAGTCTTCTCCCGTTGTGGAAAACGTAACTGGACACCGACTAATCATAGAAGACTTTGTCAAAGCGATTGAACAGGATATCAACCCCCTTTGCGATGGTGTGGAAGGAAGACGCAGCGTTGAACTTATCGAGGCAATCTACAAGTCGGCTGGTACGAAACAGCCGATCGAACTTGGCACTGATTCCTAGTTCGACTTTCCATTTTCAGAATCCGCCACCACGCATTTCCTGCTAAGGAGAAAGGCAAATGACCGAAGATCAAGCCGGCTTACCCATGACCGCAAAGTGGGACCCTGAGAAACTTGAAACAGAGAAAGCGTACCTAACGAGCCTGGAGAACAAGGGGGTGTTCACCCGCATCCGAGGTTACTTTAAGCTGACCGGACCTGCCTGGATGCAAAGTGCCATGACCCTTGGAGCAGGAAGCGCCGCCGCGTCAGTCATAGCCGGAGCCTCATTCGGCTATAAATTGCTCTGGGTCCAGCCGGTGGCTATGTTGTTGGGCGTCGCGATGATGGCAGCCCTTGGAAACATCACTCTCTCAACTGGCGAACGGCCCTACCGATCTTTCTCTCGAGAACTCGGCCCCTGGCTCGCATTT
>JAUWTT010000200.1 GCA_030614585.1 Acidobacteriota bacterium | reverse complement strand
CCACCAAGGTCACCAAGCACACCAAAAAGCCGTCACACAGAAAAGGTCAGAATTTACCGGCATCCGGCATCCGGCATCCGGCATCCGGCATCCGGCATCCGGCATCCGGCATCTGGCATCCGGCACTTGTCACTTGTCATTTGTCATTTCCACTTCGATCCTCGCTTGGTCTTTGTACTGCAGTTGGTAAAGCCGATAGTAGATCCCTTCTTCTTTCAATAGTTCCTCGTGAGTCCCTACCTCTCTGATCTCACCCTGGTGCAGCACGACGATCCGATCACAATGCTGGATCGTGGACAGACGGTGTGCGACGATCAGTGAAGTGTGGTTCTCCATCAATCGTTCAACCGCCTCCTGGAGGAGAATCTCGGTTTCAGTATCAATGGAAGAGGTAGCTTCGTCGAGTACCAGGATCTTTGGATCATGAACCAGAGCGCGTGCGAAAGCGAGTAACTGGCGCTGACCGGCCGACAGAGAGCTGCCCCTTTCCGTCACCGGCGTCGAGTATCCCTTGGGTAGGGCTCTGATGAAGGGGTGGGCTTGCACTTGCTGTGTCGCCCATTCGAGTTCCGCATAGCTGACCGGACGATCCCAGAGCCTGAGGTTCTCCTCAACCGATCCACTGAAAAGAAAAACGTCCTGCAAAACCACTGCGATGTTTTGTCTCAGTTGGTCGAGGCTGAGTTCCCTGACGTCAACTCCATCGACTAGAACCTGTCCCCTGTCCACATCATAGAAGCGGCAGAGCAGGTTGATGAGAGTTGATTTTCCTGACCCAGTTGCTCCGACGATGGCAACCTTCTCCCCCGGAGAAACTGAGAAGCTGATGTTCTTTAGCACAGGGACGTCTGTTCGGTATGAGAAGCAAACGTTCCGAAATTCCAGGGAGCCGCTAACACTCTCCAGATAACGAGGACTTGATGGAGAACTAATCTCGGGTGGGGTTTCGAGCAGGGAGAATATCCTTTCCGAACTCGCCATGGCGCTCTGCAAAATGTTGAATTTCTCACTCAGGTCGCTGATGGGCTTGTAAAAGCGATCTGTGTACTGAAAGAAGGCGACCAATACCCCGAGGGTGATAGTGCCTTCGAGGGTTCTCAGTCCTCCATACCAGACGATCAAGGCAATGGAGAGGGCGCTGATCAGGCTGATAATCGGGTAGTAAATCGCGTAGTACAGGATGGAGGCAAGGTTGGCATCTCGATGTTCTCGATTCCGCTCGTCGAATTCTCCCAGCTTACGTTCTTCCTGTCCGAAGAGTTGGACCACCGACATCCCGGTTATGTTTTCCTGGAGGAACGCGTTGATCCGCGCGATAGCAGCTCGAACTCGCCGATAGGATCCCCTTACCTTGGCCTTGAACACGAGGGTCACAACAAAAAGCAGGGGGACCACGGAGAAACAGACGAGGGCGAGTCTCCAGTCGAGCCACAACATGATGGCCACAATTCCGACCAGAGAGACGAGATCCCCGACGAGGTTTACCACGCCGGAGGTGAACAGTTCATTCAGAACGTCTACGTCATTGGTCATTCGGGTGATCAGGCGGCCGACCGGGACCCGGTCGAAATACCCCAGGTGCAGTTGTTGAATATGGGAGAAGATCTGGACCCTCAGGTCGTGCATGATCTTCTGGCCGGTCCAGTTTGTCAGGTATGTCTGCATGAAAGAGACAGCGAATTGAACGACCAGAACGAGCAGGAAGAGTTGGCAGATTTGAACGAGCCCGTTGAAGTCACCGTTCTTGATGTGCTTGTCAATAGCGATCTCGGTCAAGAGCGGTCCAACCAAGCGGAAGGACGAAGCGATTGTCAGCAGGATGACCGACGTCAACACTACCCATCGGTACGGGACGAGGTACTTCAGCAGCTTCTTGGCAAGCCGTCGGTCGTAGACCCGTTTCTGTGTTTCCTCCTCGTGATAGATGCTCATTCGATATTCAGTTGTTCCCTCAGTAGCTGTTTTTCGTAAAGCTTGGCGTACGTTCCACCGTGTGCGAGGAGTTCCTCGTGTGTGCCGGATTCCACCAGCCTCCCTTGCTCGAGGACCAGGATCTTGTCTGCTGCTTTGATTGTCGAAATACGGTGGGAGATTAAGAAAGCTGTCCGGTTGGCGATTTCAGAAGCTAGTTCTTCGAGAATCTTCTCCTCGGTTTGAGTGTCAACTGCTGAGAGGGAGTCGTCGAGGATCAGAATCCTGGGATTAGTGAAGAGTGCCCTGCTGATGGCCAATCGCTGTTTCTGCCCTCCGGAAAGAGTAATGCCTCTTTCTCCTACAAATGTTTCAAATTGTTCCGGGAACTCTTCGATTTCACCCAGGATATTGCTGACGTTGGCTGCCGATCTCACCTCTTCGCTATCGGCGTCGGGCCGTCTGAAAGCAATGTTCCCAGCCACCGTGTCCGAAAACAAAAAGGTCTCCTGTGGGGAGTAGCCGATTTGGTGGCGCAGAACGGAAAGTGGGATTGTGTTGATGTCCCGGCCTCCGAGGAAGATTGTATTGTCTGGCGCCTGGCGAAGCCTGCAGAGGAGGTCTGCAATGGTCGATTTTCCAGAGCCGGTCCTGCCAACCAGCGCAACGGTTTGACCTTCCTCCACATCAAAAGAGATTCCTGAAAGTACCGGTGTGGCGCCGTATGAGAAGCTCAGATTCCTGACTTTGATACTTCCCTTCAAAGGCGTCTCAACTGGCTCTGCCCTCCTGTCATCAACGTCGGGGCTCGAATCGAGTAGTTCACAAAGCCGTCCCATCGAGGCTGAACCTCTTTCGAAGATGTTGATGACGTAACCGAGTGCGATCGTCGGCCAGGTCAGCATCGCAAGGTACGCGATGAATGCGACGAAATCGCCGAGAGTGATAGTCCCGTCCATGACCTGGTATCCACCCAGCCAGAGCAGACCGAGCAGAGACAAACCAAGAAGCAGGGTCAGTAAGGGTTGAAACAACCCCCAGATCCGAACCAGAGAAAGACTCCTTCGAACGTACTCGTCATTTGACGAACGGAACCGGCGGATGAAGGCATTCTCCTGGTTGTAGGCCTTTACGACTCTGATTCCAGATACGTTCTCCTGAGCGAGGGTAGTGAGCCGGGAGAACTGTTCCTGAATCCTTTGAAATCGAACATGAATAAGCCGTCCGAAGTACTTGACGCAGATCGAAACGGCCAGGAGTGGCGCCAGGGTTAATGCCGCGAGGTACGGGCTGATACTGATCAGAAGCGAAATGACGATTACGCTCGTGAAGAAAGTGTTGATCGAGTACATGATGCCTGGCCCGAGGACTGCCCTGACAGCGGCCAGATCATTGGTTGCCCGCGCCATCAGATCCCCGGTTGAGTTTCGCTGGTAGAAGCTGGCCGACAGAGTTTGCAGGTGAGCAAATAAGTCGTTTCTGAGGTGATACTCGATATGCCGGGAGACTCCGATCAAGATCCGCCGCATCAAGAATCGAAAAACCCCTTCAATTAGACTGAAAACAACGATCAGGCCGGCGTACACCAGGATAAGTCTCATCTCCAGACTTGCAGACTGAAAATGATTTACTGCCGCCCTGAGAATCCAGGGGCTCACCACGGCCGCCATATTGGTCAAAAGGACCATGGCCGCACCTGTGCAGAGTTGGACTCTGAACCTTTTGAGGTAAGGTATCAGGCGAAGGAGGGGGGAGTTTCGGCGTTGTTGAAGGTTATTTCTAATCGACATCAAAGCCAAAAACATGCGGGATCGCCTTTCCCGTTTGATCGAAAAAGGCTACCTGGTATCCGGAAATGAATGGTGAGTTCTGCGTGTAGTTCAGTTCGAAAAGGCCGGCCGCTCCTGGTTCCAAAGGAACCGGCTCCACGGGAATCGTCACTTCTTCAAGAGGTTGGCCGTCGGTGCCTATCACTCTGATCACCACCTGTAACTGATTAAATGGCTCCGCTGTTTGATTCCAGACTTCGCCTTTAACGGAGAAACCCTCATAGAACCGATCATAGGTCAAAGCTGTTACACGTAATGGTTCAATGCGAAAAGGATTGTCAGAGGCGAAGTTCTTGACCAGAGGTAAAGGGGTGAATAAAAAAATGACAAAGATCACCAAGCTGCAAAGGAGCGATACCATTAAGGCTTTCAAGGAAATTCGCCACTGATCAAAGAGGGCACCCGAGAAGGGAAGGCGGTCCGACTGCAACGACGGAACCCCCTCGGCAACTTCCATGTAGATGTCTTCAAGTTTCCTGCGTTGGCCCCTAAGTTTGGCTCGGGAATAGAGAAGCAAGATCAGATAGGCTACTAAAAACCCTAAGAGCGCAAACTTGAGAGCCTGATCAAGAATGATCACCAAGTCTGAATTCATGGTGGATTCGGGTCAGAATATTTAGGTTTGTCACCCTCAAAGAATCTCCGCAACCCTGCCTTGTCTTGATCCAGCTTGAAATCGTCGCCGAACAGGAGTTGACCAAACTTGGTCAGCAGCGCCGCTTCTCGGGTCCCATTTGTATCGATCTTCACCCACTCCTCTCGACCGAGGAAGTCACGTTTCTTGGCTCTGATGTTCGTATGGACGGTGACCAGGGTTTCCCTTGCCGCAATTACTTGAATTTCTATTTCATATTGATACTCGACAGACATCCAATCCGCATCCGCAAGCTTCGGTCCTTTGCCAATTTTCGGAATATGATCTTCAGTCAAAGGGCCTGAACTGTACTCCCGGTACCGAGTAAGAATCGAACCATTAATTCGTTCCTCACGAATCATCGGCCACTCGTCCTTCGGGTCTTTGAGGGTTTCGAGCATTCCCCTCCAAGCACTCTCGAATGGAATATGCAGCTTGAGAGGAGGGGGAATATTGGCTGCCTCTACACTCGAGAGGAAACCTGCCAGACTCAGAAAAAGCAGAAGGCGGGTACTCATTCTCATTAACTCTTAGTCACTCTTAGACTACCATACCTGGTACCAGATGCAGGATGCGAGATACCGGGGCGAATCCTTTTGCGTGCTCGTGCTCCTGCTCGTCATCGTACTCGAATATCTAACCTGGATTCGTTCTCTCCCTTAGCGTTCTCTGTGTCTTTGCGTGAAATAGCCTTGGCGGTCATTGCGATCTCTGCGTGAACGCTACTCATTCGACATTCGACATTCGCAAATCCAACTCAGCGCTGATATTTCTGTACAGCTCGCGAATGCAGGGCATAAGTTTCCGAAAAGACATGGCTTCCATCGTTCTTTGAAACGAAGTAAAGATACTTGGTGTCTACTGGATTCAGTGCAGCTGAGATCGACTCAGCTCCCGGGCTTGCAATCGGGCCAGGAGGCAGCCCCGGATAGAGATATGTGTTGTAAGGGGAATCCAGTTCGAGGTCGCTGCGATTGATGACTCCGTCGTATTCTTTGATCTGTTTGACTGCGTAAATGACTGTCGGGTCACAGGCCAGGCGCATCCCTTTCGCAAGCCGGTTGTGAAACACAGCCGAAACGAGCTCTCTTTCCTGAACATACGCCGCTTCCTTCTCGATAAGTGAGGCCAGGGTAACCACTTGTCGAGGACTCATTTTCAGTTCTTCTGCCCGTTTATCGAGATCCTCAGTCCAAAACTCAAAGAATCTTGTGACCATCCGTCTGACAACCTCAAGTGCTGAGGTCCCTCGAGTCAGGAAATAGGTGTCAGGAAATAAGTATCCTTCAAGGTTCTCTGCCTTCGGATCAATGCGAGCAACAAGATCAACTAGTCGCGTAGCCGCTTCGAATTCGGAGTGGGACCCAAATCCGGCTGCTACAAACACCGCTGCCGTTTCAACGATGTCCAAGCCCTCCGGGATGGTTACTCGGTGATAATAGACATCTCCACTATCGAGTTTAAGAACGACTTCGACCAGTGAAACCGGGTGATCGAACTGATACTCCCCGGCCTTCAGCGCTCTCGTTTTTCCCTTTATCCGTGTGTAGAGCCAGAAAAGGTCGGCGGACTGGATGATACCCCTGCTCTCCAGGTCCTCTCCAATTCCTTTCACAGTCCTTCCTTTGGAGACTTCGAACAAGACGGCCTCCTCCCGGTAATTACGGTAGGGGACGTTCAGGTTGAGCCAAAGCCAACTGAGCGCTGTGGTTGCGATGAGGCAGACTCCAGCAATTGAAGCGAGCAGGTAGAAGAGTCCTGGCTTCAAGCGGGTTCTCGGTTTATCTGTCATGAGGGACCTCCTCGAGGTACCACTTCAGAATCAAAGCAGCAGCAAACTGGTCTCTCTTCTTCCGGCGTTCGGAAGGCTTAATGCCAAGTTCGCCCATCAACTGTTCCGCTTCCTTAGATGACAGTTTTTCGTCTGCCCAGTCAAGCTCACTGCTCCAGTGCTCCCGCAGCGCATCCATAAGAGGGTCAATGAACGAAAGAGCCCTGCTTTCCTGCCCCGATAAGTACGTTGGGCGCCCCAGAATGATCCGGACAACATCGTTAGATTCTGCCAATCTGATCACTTCCGCCAGGTCCTTTTGGAGCTCTGTGCGCTTGATGGTTGTGAGGGGGCGTGCCGTCATTTTCAAGGGGTCGGAGATAGCTACTCCTATGACTTTTGATCCGACATCCAACGCCATCCACCGTCTCATAGTAAAATGATGTCTCAGAATTGTTGTCAAAAGCGAGTCGGGAGATCAAGATCAAGTACTTTTTTCTACTTTTCTTGCTTCCGACGGCCTACTTTGCATAATCTATTGGCGACGTCTGTTAAATTCTTTCGGGATTTGAATCAACGAGATGCAAGAAAGATTAAAACTGTCCATTTTGTTTCTGTCCACACTGGTGGTGGCGTACGGATTGATAGGTGGTCTGCTTGAAAGAGTCTCCGCCGGCGAAGATCCTTACCGAGATCTTTCGGTGTTCACCAAAGTTCTGGACCATGTGCAGCGAGATTACGTTGAGCAACCTGACGTTGAAAGGGCGTTAAGAGGTGCACTGCACGGGATGATTGAGAGTCTTGATCCGTTTTCCAGCTTTATTGGGCGAGACACGTATGAGCGTTACTCTGCTCTGGAGTCTCCGGCAAGCACTGGACTCGTGCTTTCGAAGCGGTATGGATATGCACATATCGTGGCTGTGACAGAAGGGAGCCCGGCGGACAGGAATGGTCTCAGAACCGGCGATCTTATTGAGTCGATCGACGGGCATCCGACGGTCGTCATGAGCCTCTGGGAAGCCGAACATAGACGGTGGGGTGATGAAGATACCGAGGTGGAGCTCCGTATCATCAGATCTCGTCCGTCGAAGCCGCAGGATGTGATTCTGAAGCGGGCAATCGT
>JAUWTT010000029.1 GCA_030614585.1 Acidobacteriota bacterium | reverse complement strand
GCCGCCCTCCTTGATATTGGGACAAGAGATGTTCAGTTCGTAGGCTGCCACTTTTGGGTGGGGGTTAAGTTTCTCTGTAAGAGCTATGAACTCTTCAATGGTTTTTCCGAAGATATTGGCGATCACCAGACAGTCGGAACCCTCGAGCAGGGGTAGCTTCTCTTCAATGAAACAGTCGACTCCAACGTTCTCGAGGCCAATGGCGTTCAACATCCCAGAAGGTGTCTCCGCAATCCGTCCCGGAGCATTCCCTTTCATGGGATGCAAGGAGAGGCCTTTGGTGCAGAAACCACCGAGCTCGGATATGTCAAAGAAGTCGGTGAATTCTAAGCCATACCCAAAGGTGCCCGAGGCCGTAAGAACAGGGTTCTTAAAACGGAGTCCCGAAATCTCGACTGACAGATTCACTTCAGAAGACATTCATTTCACCTGGCAGAGTTGCTCTCCCATACAAACCTGGCGCCGTCGAACACCGGACCGTGTGTGCACGCTAAACGGTATGAATCAAGTGTCTTTACGGTGCACCCGAGACAAACACCGAAGCCACAAGCCATCTTTGACTCCACGGAAATCTGGCACGGTATCTCCTGTGTTTTCGCTACGACTGTGACTGCCTCCATCATTGCATTCGGACCACAGGTACAAAGGTTTATGTGTTCTGTGGGAAACTTACCGGAGTATGCTTGGAAGCCCTCTGTTACCAGGCCCCGCTGTCCAAGGCTGCCGTCCTCGGTGGTAACAAAGACTGGAATCCCAAGTCTCTTGAAGTCGTCCAGTCCAATCAGATAATCGGCTGATTTGCCCCCATACACGAGGTGCACTTCTTCTCCCCCCCGGCACCACTTCTCAGCCAGAAGATACACGGACGCAATGCCTGTGCCTCCCACAACGAGGAGGTTGATCTTACCCTTGCCCCGATTCAAGTCGAAACCCTTTCCCAGAGGGCCCACGAGATCCAGATACTCACCCGTCCTGACTGAGTTCAATCGCCGCGTTCCTTCGCCCACAATCTTCACCAGAAAAGTCACGATCGAAGGACGGCCATCTTCAGGGTAAACTGAATAGACAGCGAGCGCTCTCTTCAGGAGCGGGGTTGGAGCAGTGCCGCGATCAGCGACCGCCACCATTACGAATTGACCGGGGAGTACTGCCTGAGCAATCTCGGGGGCTCTGACAGCTAAAATGAAGCTATCATGTGGGTACTGGCGATTCTCGACTACCGGAGCCTTAATGCTGACCACAGCGACAGAATAGCATAGCCGAACGAACTGCTTTTTTCTTTACCCTTTTTCCGCTATCATCCCATGCGGGAATTCAACGTATGGGTATTAAGTTTCTTCGTCGTCTCATGAAACCGCGGGAGATGGATTTGGCGCTCTCCAGAATCGCCGCGGAAATTATCGAGGACCATGCCGATCTCTCCGACGTTGTGCTGATTGGAATCCGACGGCGGGGCATTCCACTGGCCGAGATCCTCAAAGACAAGATCAAACAACTCTCAGGGAATGAGCTGCCCTTGGGTATTCTGGATATAACTTTCTACCGCGATGATCTGACTCTTGTCGACACACAGCCAGTAGTGGAAGGGTCCCACCTCGATTTTGGGGTAGACGGTAAAGCGGTGCTATTGGTCGATGATGTTTTGAACACGGGGAGGACAACCAGGGCCGCTCTGGAAAGCGTGATCGACTATGGAAGACCGAGGAAGGTGGAGTTGGTGGTTCTGGTGGACCGTGGTCATCGAGAGTTGCCAATTCAGGCAGACTACGTCGGGAAGCATGTCGAGACGGCGGAAGATGAGGTTGTAGAGGTCAGGGTGCCCTCGATTGATGGTGAAGAGGGAGTGTTTCTCACCACCCCGGAACTGCTGAAGAGCACCTGATCTGAGTGATAGGGGGTACTGTTTCAAAACCAGAGGTGACTGGCTGAGCCAGTCTTCCTCTATTCTCTCAGGGGACGAGTGATTGTATGCCTTTAAGTGGTAAGAATCTGTTGGGAATCGCCGGTCTTCCCGTCTCAGATATCAGACTGATACTCAATTCGGCCAGGAGCTTCCGAGAGATCTCCGCCCGGGCAATCAAGAAGGTTCCCACGCTGCGCGGTCGCACCGTGATCAACCTGTTTTACGAACCTTCGACGAGAACGCGATCTTCGTTTGAGATCGCGGCAAAGAGGCTCAGTGCGGACTCTCTCAATTTCAGCGCTTCGAGCAGCAGCGTCTCCAAGGGAGAAACTCTCATCGACACTGCGTTGAATCTGCAGTCGATGAGGCCTGACATCATCATCATTCGACACAAAGCCGCGGGAGCTCCCCATTTACTGGCAAAACACTGTGGTGATTGTGCGGTAATCAATGCGGGTGATGGGATGCATGAACATCCGACGCAGGCGCTCCTGGATGCTCTCACAATAGAGGACAAGAAGGGAAGACTCGAAGGGCTGAAAGTCTCGATCATCGGAGACATCACGCATAGCAGGGTGGCTCGTTCGAATGCTCTCCTGCTGAAGAAGATGGGCGCAGACGTCTGGATCTGTGGGCCACCAACGTTGATACCAATCGATTTCGAGCAGTATGGGGGGACCGTCACATACGACATGCTCGAGGCCCTTAGCGGTGCGGACGTTGTCATGATGCTGCGCACGCAGTTGGAACGTCAGCAGGAAGTCTTTTACCCGTCCGTTAAGGAGTACTTCTCACTATACGGGCTCAACCGAAAGAAGCTTTCGGCGGCCAAGAAGGACGTCATCGTCATGCACCCGGGACCGATTAACCGGGGGGTCGAGATCGACCCGGAGATTGCAGACGGGGACCTTTCGGTGATTCTGGAGCAGGTGACCAACGGAGTCGCCGTGCGAATGGCTATTCTTTACCTGCTTCTCGGGGCTAGCGAGGAAGGCTCAAAATGACAATCTTGCTCAAAGGGGGCGAAGTCGTAGATCCGGCCCAGGATCTCAAGAAGAAAGCGGATGTTCTCCTGGAGAAAGGACGTGTAGCCAAACTGGGCCGGATTGCGGCTCAGGAGGGATGGCGTGTAGTTAATGTCTCAGGCATGTACGTAATGCCGGGGCTTATCGATATGCATGTTCATTTGAGAGAGCCGGGCCAGGAATACAAGGAAACCATTGAAACCGGCTCGCGAGCCGCTGTCGCAGGAGGGTTCACAAGCATAGCCTGCATGCCCAATACGGAACCGGTCAACGATTGTGAGGCGATCACGAGGTACATCCTCGAAAAGGCACGCCAGGCGAACCTGGTCAACATTCACCCTGTAGGTGCCATTACCAAGGGATTGAATGGTAAGGAATTGGCAGAGATAGGTGAGATGGTCCGAACTGGTGCCGTCGCCATTAGCGATGACGGCAAGCCCGTTCAGAACAACCAGATCATGCGCCGGGCAATGGAGTACTCACGGATTTTCGACGTGCCTGTTCTTGACCACTGCGAGGACTGTGATCTTGCGGCTCATGGGGTAATGAACGAAGGAACGATTTCGACCGAAGTCGGCCTGCGGGGAATGCACGCAGTTGCCGAAGAACTGCAGGTGGTTCGTGACATCATGTTGTCTCGCCTAACCGGAACCCGGGTACATATTTGCCATATCTCGTGTGAAGAAGCCCTGAACGCAGTCCGTGAAGCCAAGGCCAAAGGACTGAGAGTGACTTGTGAAGTCGCGCCCCACCATTTCATGTTGACGGATGAGAATGTGAGGACCTACAACCCGGACTACAGGATGAACCCTCCACTGCGGACAGGCAGAGACGTCGAGGCAATGATTTCGGGCCTCGCTGATGGCTCCATCGACTGTATTGCTACGGACCATGCACCACACGCCCGGATCGACAAAGACTTGACCTTTGAGGATGCGGCTAACGGTGTGATCGGTCTTGAGACTTCGGTTCCGCTGGTCTGGGAGCACCTGGTGCGCAAGGAAGTCATTTCAGTCTCCCGAATGGTCGAATTGATGAGCCTGAATCCGAGCCGGATTCTGGGGTTAGATCGCGGAACATTGAAAGTTGGTTCAGTTGCGGATGTGACAGTGATAGATCCCGAGAAGGAGATCACGGTGGATGCGTCCCAGTTCGAATCGAAAGCTCGAAACTGTCCGTTTGACGGCTGGCAACTCCGGGGAGCCCCGGTTCTCACGATAGTCAAAGGTCGCGTCGTCTGGAATCGTCTTTCGTAAGAGTGCCTGGTTGTCGGGCCTAGCTCTCCGATTGTAAACTGTGCCCTCCTGGTTCAATCGTAAAGAGCTCCTTGCTTAGTGAATTGACGGATGCAGGCCTTATTAAGGGGACAGGTTGTCTGCCATTCAGCATGGACTCCTTTATGGAAACCTTTTTTTCTATCTGGTCGTCCTAGAATCATGATGAAAGCACTATTGAGGCTACCGGCATTCTTTTTGGTCTTCTCCCTTGCCATTGGGGTCTCGTTCGGGCAGGGCCAGATTCGCTTTAAACTGCTGGAAAGTGGGCAGGAAGTGCCGGTTGGAGGTAGCTTCAATGTAACCCTCCAGGCGGAGATATCCAGGGGATGGCACCTTTATTCTATGGAAGTACTGCCTGGAGGACCCATTCCCACCACGATAACGGTCCAGGAAGACGAAATCTTCGCACCAGCCGGGGATCCTCAGGAACCGACGCCTATTCCCTGGTTCGATCGAAATTTCAATATGCAGACGAACTACTTCAAGGGCAGTGTGGATTTCAATGTCCCCGCTCTGGTGAAGGCTTCTGCTGCGCCAGGGGATCATGAGCTGTCTGTAAAAGTCAGGTTCATGCTCTGCAACGATTCGTCGTGTCTTCCGCCCCAAACGAAGACCGTTCGCCTCTTTGTGTCTGTGATCGAGGGGGAAGGTCTTCCAGCGGTTTTGCCGACCCCAGGTCCGAGCGGTCCCTCAGAGGACAACCTTCAGCGTGACAGTGCAGGCACCACTGAGCCTTCGTCAGTGGAATCCGCTCTACCCATTCCCAAGGGTAGCGGAGCTGGTCCTGTGATTGCCTACGTCTGGTTTGCGATGACGATGGGCGCTTTGGCTCTTCTGACCCCCTGTGTGTTCCCGATGATCCCCATAACGGTGTCGTACTTCACGAAGCGAAACGCCAAGAGCCGGAAACAGGCGGTGTTTGAGGCTGGACTTTACTCGGTTGGCATCATCGCTACGTTCACGGTGCTTGGATTCTTGCTGACGTTCCTTTTTGGAGCCGGTGGAATCAACCGTTTGGCTGCCAGCCCGTTGGTAAACCTCTTCATTGCGGCTGTTTTCGTGCTCTTTGCTCTCAGTCTTTTCGGCGTTGTTGAGTTAACGATACCCAGCACCTGGCTTAGTGCGATCAACAGGAAGTCCTCCGAGACAACAGGAGTGCTCGGTATCCTGTTGATGGCGCTCACATTTTCATTGACTTCCTTCACATGTACGGTTCCATTCGTGGGGACAGTGATGGTAGCCGCGCTGAGTGGGGAAGGTTTTGGCTGGTCTTTGCTCGGGGTTACGGCGTTTGCGACGGTTTTTTCGCTTCCGTTCTTTCTTCTGGCCCTCTTTCCGTCGTGGCTTCAGAATCTCCCCAAGAGTGGGAACTGGATGAACTCGGTGAAGATCACGATGGGATTCCTCGAGTTGGCCGCTGCTCTGAAGTTTGCAAGCAATGTTGATTTGGTTTTCCAGTGGGAGCTACTTACACGCCCCGTTTTCATTACGGTTTGGCTCGCCATTGGATTGGTGACTGCCGCTTATCTGCTTGGCTGGTTCAGATTCCCACATGAAACGTTGGTCGAGTCCGTGGGGGCTTTTCGCGTCCTTTTTGCGGTGTTCTTCCTGGCTGTATCCCTGTATCTCTTTAGAGGTCTGTTCGGATTCTCTCTAGGAGAGTTGGATGCATTTCTTCCTCCTCGGGACTACGGTGCCGTCAGTCAAGAGGCGTTTCTCTCGTCATCGGGCCGGGGTGCGGAGGAAAGGTGGCTATCGGATTATGCGGCCGCTTTGGAACGAGCCAAGGCTGAGAACCGGCCCATATTCGTGGATTTCACCGGGTATACCTGTACCAATTGTCGTTGGATGGAAGCAAATGTCTTTACCTTGCCGGAGGTCCAGAAGCTCTTCAACAAGTTTGTTCTAGTGCGCTTGTACACGGACGGTGGTGAACCTGTTCACGAGCAAAACATGGAGCTGGAACAGGAGAGGTATCAGACTGTTGCACTGCCGTTCTATGCGATTGTGGCTCCCGATGACACTACAATAGCAACGTTTCCGGGGCTGACGAGGAATTCGCAGGAGTTTATAGAGTTTCTGAAAAAGGGTCTGTGAAAGTCTGGAGTAGACAGGTTCGGAGAATACGTTCGAGGAATGTCACCTACTATCCCGCTTGGGAATAGTCACTATGATATCTCCGGGAAGCGCCAGATTGTACTGTTCGCGAGCGAGGCGCTCAATTTCATAAGGGTCGTTCCTTAACCGATTGATTCTTGCGTGGAGTTCTTTCTGCGACTCGCGTAAGCGAAGGTTCTCCAGTTGCAGTTCCCTCAGTTCCGCTCGGTATTCTCTAAGCTTCAAGTAGCCGCCCTGGCCGAAAACCAGGAAGTAAGTAAAGGAAAGACAGGCAGTGAGAAGAAAAATCAAAATAATCTCTCTTCTTGCCTTACGACTTATTCCCATTTTAGAAGGAGTCTAACATGTCCACGGAGACCAGAATCATCTTGTCAACCGTTGATAACCAAACAAAAGCGGAGGAGATTGCCACGAGCCTGGTCTCAGAAAGACTGGCAAGCTGTGTCAATATCCTTCCCCAAATCCTTTCGATCTACCGCTGGAAGGGTCAGATCGAAAAGGAGCCGGAAACCCTGTTAATTATAAAAACCCGCGGTGACAGGGTGGATGAAGTGATTAGTCGAGTTGCCGAGATTCACCCTTATGAGGTTCCTGAAGTGATTTCCCTGCCAATAGAAAAGGGCCACCAGCCCTATCTGGACTGGATACTAGCCGAAGCCTCTGCTCAGGGCGGTGATCGATAATCGGTAAACGGTGATCGGTGGCCGGTAAACGGTAATCCCACGAAGTCACGAATGCACGAGAAGAGTGATTGCTTTGTGTTTTAGTGATTTGGTGGTTAGACCCAATTCTCGGTTCCGCCCGTCGTCGTTCGCACTTCGTACTTCCTTGGGCCCCAAGACTCAAGACTCAGGACTCAGGACTTAAGCCCGGTTCCACCCCGATCACCGATCACCGTTTACTGGTCCGATGCGTCCGCTGCACAACGGAAGCCGATGCTCTCAGATCTTCCTGACTGCCCCAGATTCAGGAATCTGAAGAAAGTGACCATCTCCCGACCGTGCGTCTTAAACGAACCTCCCCTAACAACAACCCGTTCGCGGTCGTGGCGCTGGACCACTGTAGATGTGAACTCAGCCACATTCGCTGCCAGGTCATAGACTCCGTAAGGGGAGACGTCTCCCGGACGATTGCCGTACGGTTCAACCTGATTCGTGGATGAGTTCGCTGTTTCCTGATCTGGAGGATTGTTACCCCAGGGGTAGGCCCAGGCGTCAGTTCCACGAGCTGCCTTCTCCCACTCTTCTTCGGTCGGAAGACGTACTCCCTTCCATTCGCAGTAGGCCGAAGCGTCTCTTTGCGAAACCCAGACGACGGGGAAGGTTGCGGCCCAGTCAGGGAAAGAATTAGCTCTGGTCCAGACCTTCAGATAATTCTTCGAGTCCTCGGGCCGATAGCCGGTTTCCAAAACGAACTCGAGATACTGCTGGTTGGTAACCTCGAACTGGCCAATGAAGAAACCAGGCACATTGGCTGATCGCGGCGGAATCACAAAGTCTTGCCTCAGGTTGTCAACCATTCCCGGAAAGTTCAAAGTGCCGGCCTTCGCAAAAGACTGGAAGATCTCCTCTGTGGTTCCGAAGGTGAAGGTGCCGGCGGGAACTTCCACCATGTCTGAGAGGTCGGGTTCCCGTGGAGGGTGGACTTCGGCGTGATCCGTTGGGCTTTCTGTGATTTCAGGGTTTTGATCCTGATCAACACTGGTAGGGCTACATCCGAACATTAACAAGGTGTATGCCAGCAGCAGTTCCTTATACATACGGATTCCAATCTTGTCTCAGCTGCCCCTGAATAGTGCAGGCCTGTTTTCCACGAACGCCCGCAAGCCCTCCTTCAGGTCATCGCTCAGGAAGCAGCGGATCCTTCCTTCCAATTCTGTGTCCACAATTTCCTCAAGCTGTCGGGAGGCGCGGTAGACAGAGCGCTTGACGTTTCTCAAAACCATTGGCGGAATCGCTTCCATCTCCCGGGCAAGCTCTGTCTTCTTATCTTCCAGCTCCTCGAACTGCACGATCTCGTCCAGGATTCCGAGATCGCAGGCTTCGTACGATGTCAGCAGTTTGCCAGAGAGTGTGATTTGCAGGGCCTTTGCCTGTCCCACGAGGCCTTGGAGAAGCATTGAGGTGCCGACGTCAGGGCTCATTCCGACCTGTGCGAAGGGGTACCCAAACAAAGAAGAAGCCGTAGCAATTCTCCTGTCACAGGCGAGGGCCAGGTTCAGCCCGCCGTCCGCAGCGACACCGTCGATGGAGGCTAACGTGAATTGAGGGAGACGCCTAATCAGTAACAGAATCTGTTTGGTCACTTCGAGAAGGCGCCTTAAGGAGCGGACATCTCCACTCTCCATTACATCGACGAGCCTTTCCAGGTCAGGCCCTGTACAGAAAGTACTTCCCACCCCCTCGAAAACAAGGACTCGTACGTCTTCTCTTTGGGAGTACTGCTCGATAGTCTGGTGGAAGTGAACAAGGATCTCCAGGTCGTACGAGTTAAGGTTCCTCGGCCTGTTGAGGGCCAGCGTGGCTATCCCGTTTCGAAACGTTTCAATTATTGCGCTGTTCACAACCAGATCCGAATACCAGCGAAAGTTTGAGGCTCGAGTGCGCCAAATCTCCCCATGCAGTCGTAACTTTGGAGATTGGGACGTAATACAAAGGGGGGAATATATCAGATGCTGAAGGAGCATGTCGATGCTCTAAGGGATTACCTCCGTTGTCACCCGGAACTGAGTTGGCGGGTCAGATTTGACCCCTTGCGAGTTCTGACCGGGGGGCGGTGGAAACGAGTTCGAAGTCTAAAAGTGTCGGCTTCAGGGATAGAACTTGAGTTTGGCAGAAGCTCTAAAACCAAGCTGGTCCCGGAAGGTCGTGTCACGAGTCTCAGAATGGACCAGCGTGACCGTTTGATCCAGGTGATTCAGATTCTGTTTTGTGGTTATCGAGTAGTCAGAATACTGGCCAGGACCGATCGCCTTCGGTATCAATCTGCCGCGTTTCTTCGAGTCATACTGGAATCCGCAAATGAGCGAGTTGCGGTACTGGCAGCTTATGAAGGTGAGCCCGCGGAGTCTCGAAGCCGGTTTCTGGTCTCTCTCGTCATGTGGTGGGATGAGCTTGCTCCAAGCGAAGGGATTGCTCGTATCGTGGGATTGGTGCCGGAGTCCTGGGGGAGTGCGATCGCGCAAGACGTCAGCGCATTGAGGATTCCAGTCAACTTGTACTGGTTTCGTTTGAATGATCTTGCAGTGCAGCCTCTTGATTCTCCAGGTGGATTGTCCGAGGTAGGATCACCGTACGTCATATTCCCCAGTTCACCGGTATTGCCAACTCTTTTGAAATCGCTGCATGCAGATTACCCGGAACTTGATCTCATTTATCGGAAGAACAGGTGGGAGTTGTGTTTCCGTGGACTCCCTGTTATTTGGGAAGCCTGCGAAGGGAAACTCGATTTTGACCATGTTGAACCTAGATCCCTGGACTCAGGACGGATCGAGAGTTTTCAGAGGCATCTTGAACAGGTCAAGCGATTCAGGTGCTTCCCTCCCATCGAGCCTGGCCACTTCTTTTACACCTTTGGCAGGGAAAAGTGGTTCGAAAGCCTCCTGATTCGAAGGCATCGCTTGTTGAACCCTGATCTTACAGATGAAATCTACTGTCAGGTTCCGACTTGGGTGGGAGGGGAAAGAAAAGTTCTGGATCTACTGACTGTGACCCGTGAGGGGCGCCTCGCCGTCCTCGAACTGAAACCGCAGAAAGACCTCACGTTGGTGTTCCAGGGATTGGAGTACTGGAACCGGGTCGTTTACCACCTGAAACACCAGGACTTCCAGAAAGCAGGGTATTTTACCGATCACAGGCTTCAAAACGTTCCCCCTCTTCTCTATTTGGTATCGCCGCTGTTTGAGTTCCATCGACTACTACCGGTCATTCGAAGACACCTCGATCCCGGAGTGAAGTTCGAGTGTTTCGGGACGAATCAGGACTGGAGAAGAGGTCTGAAATTGCTCCGCCGTTTTCAGCTGCACACCTAACGGGAGTCGACTTTCTTCTGAACTCGCGAAGAGATTTGTCAGGAAGGGAAAGGGGAAGCGAAAAAGGGCTCAGGATTCGTTTTCCGACTCCTCACTCTCCTCTTTACCGGATTTTAAGGATCGCTTGAAGTTGGAAATCCCCTCGCCAAGGCCACGGCCTATTTGAGGGAGCCTACTTGCTCCAAAAAGCACGATCACTATGACGAGGATTACTACCAGTTCCGTAACGCCAAGACCCATCATGAGCACCTTCCAATCTCCACCCGATCATACTCTGTTACCTTCAGCACTGTCAAACCCGACCAAGGTTGTCTGGTTCGCCAAATAGCGCCTAAAACTATGTCTCCAATTCACTTACAAAGACCCGGTCTCCTTCAAGAGTCAGCGTAACTTCCACACCCGATTTCCGCCAGGTCAGGGTCTCCGTGGCGGATGAGACCTTGCGGTCGGATCTCACAGCTTCCGGGTATTTCTTTATGATTAACTCAGAATAGGCTTCAAAGAACTCAGTTGCGTCCGTGTTTCCATCCCAGATAGTGCTCAAGAGGATAGCTGTGTTGCCGCTTTTGTTTTCCCACAGTTCTACTCGATCGCCATCCCACCCTTCTGAGGCTCGTTGTGCCTGCTCGTCGCTGATGTATTCCTTCAACAGCAGGTACATCGAAAATTCCCCAAGAACGTTGTCGACGACAGGTTCCCAATCCTCGGATAGATTCTTCTGGAGTCTTTTCGTATCAACTTCAGTAGGATGATCTACAGAATCCAGGTACTTCTCTGGGTGCAAAATCTGTTCCGTCGATTCAGGCAAGTCGCTGTAGACTCGAGCTACATCTTGCCATGAGCCCTCTGTGAGAATTCTTTTGAGGAAGGCACCGCCGTAGGTATAGGGGAACATCAGTGTCTCTTTGAGGTACTCGGGCGCTCTCCCGAAGATCGGGTACTGGGTCGCCATCAACGGCATCTGGGCGCGGCTCAACTCGATCAGATCCGGGATGTCTAGAGCACTCCGGCCCATTGGACGGAGTGTGTAGTCGAGCATAATGATGAACCCTTCTCCTTCGATGAGGGCGTTGCGAGCGAGGGTCTTGTCATCGTTGCCTTCGACTGGTGTCAGAAACCTCTTCAGACCGAAGTGTTGATCTTGAAGTGCGTGGGTCAGTTCATGGGCCATAACCGGCTTCTGGATTTCCAGCGGAATCCAGTCTGCGATGATGAATGTCTTCGAGTCGGGATCGTAGTAGCCGGCTACCTGCTCGGTCAGTAATTCCAGCATGAATTCATAAAGTGGGAGATCAGGCGGGATCAGCCCCAGTTTCTCCAGCAGTCGCTCTTCAGCCTCGATTTGTTCTCTCGGGTATTCCTCCTGAATTCGACTCACCAGATAGGCCCTGACCTCCTCGCGAGATTGGACACCTTTCTTAATGGGCTCCTTGGGCTCGAGTCCCCGGATCTCCACAACGATCGCTAAAACTTCGTCTGCCGACTTCAACAGCTCGGAGACATCTGAGGCAGAGATGACCGAAACAGTGAGTGCAATGATGAGCAGGGTGAATGAGCGCGTTAAGGTTTTCATTTAAGCTCTTTTCTTAATAAGGGGAAGGCTGTTGGAAAGCCCGGTTTTAAGCTCACGTCACGAGGCTTGTGAGTGGTCGAACACTTTCCTCTTGTCTCCACTCCGGCTGGTGATCCGTTGACGATCCAGAAACTCCAGCAAAGGGATAGCGTACTTTCGACTGATCGAGAACAGGTTCTTGAATTCAGGCACGGTAAAGGTTTGGCCTTCGGGAAACTCTTTTCGTAGTCCTTCGGCAAGCTGATCCAGTAAGTCCTGAGTGAGCACCAGGCTATCGGAAATCCGGACGAGTTGCCCTGTCGAGAGCAAGTGGTAGGCAACCTCTCGTGCTCCCCGGCTGTGCTTGCCCACTCTCTCAATCGTCTCATCCAAGGAAATGATTTTAAAACCTGATTGCCTGATCAGTGTCAGGATTTCTTCCTTGATCTTCTCCTGCTCCACGTTTAAATCAACCCTGTGGCCATGAAGTCGGACGTGTTTCCCATCTACTTCAATTGCTTTTGCCTGTTCGAGCTCTCCCAGCATGAACTGAAAATATGCAGGGGTCCCTCCTGGCAATAATCGTTTCTTGAGCTCTTCTTTTGAAAAACCCGGGCCGAGTGGTTTCGCTTCATGATACCGAGACAGGACTTGCACGATTTCGGACTTCAGTGCTTTGCATGAGTCTCTGTGTACGGCCAGAAGAGGTTCTTGTGGGACCACCCTGAGGGACGAAATCGACGGGAGAACCTCTTTTATATAGGTTTCAGAGAAGCCGGTTCGCGCGACTAGTTCCTTCGAATTGACGCCGGTAGAACCAGCAGTTGCCACTATCAGTTCACAAAGGGACGACCCCCATTTATCCGAACTTCCCTTCATTGACTGTTCGAGCGATGTCAGGTGTGCGAGCAGGCGAGGTAGTTCACTCTTGCGGTGCTTTCTGGGAGAGTTGTCCAGGACGATCCCGCCTCCTACCGTGGTCAAGGGTGAGTAGCGGCGCAGAATTAAGTGGTCGCCAGGAAAGCAGAGGAGTGGTGAGTCGATCCGAAGCTGGACCATTCCAGCCTGACCTGGTTCCAGGGTCTGCGAGTCCAGGAGTCGAATACGGCCGATCACTTCAGCACTTCCGTGATGGATACGGACCGGGGCTCTATTTCGTAGCGGGCCCGGTGCGTTCTTAAGGACCCGAACGGATGCATCAAGAGCGTACGTTGGTTCGGGGATTTGAGGGATGGAGAGGGTCATGCCTCTGCCCAAGTCCTTCTTGTCGACGTTACTCAAGTTCACAGCCGTTCTCTGACCCGGGAGAGCTGATTTATTGGACGAGTTGAATACCTCGATGCCACGGACCTTGGCCACTTTTCGCGATGGGTAGACTCCGACGAGGTGGTCTCTCGTCAATTGGCCCCAAAGTGTGGTGCCTGTAATAACCGTTCCGAATCCCCGTATGGAGAAGACTCTGTCGATGGGCAGACGGAAGATTCGGTTCGTGGCGTCAAACGTCAATCTGTCGCGGTCTATCCTGCCCGCCTCCTTCTCGATGGCCTCCAGTAACTCCGGAATGCCATCTCCTTCGATACTGTCAACTGCCAGAATCGGTGCATCTTCAAGAAAGGTCCCCTGGGTGAGATCTCTTATCTCTTCTTCCACCAGGCTCAGTAGCTCTTCTTCCACCAGAGACTTTTTGGTGACAACGACAAGCCCTCGCGGGATGTCCAGTAGCTGGCATATCTGCAGATGCTCGAGGGTCTGAGGCATCACGGACTCGTCGGCGGCTACAATCAAAAGAAGCAGGTGAACCCCTCCAATTCCAGCCAGCATGTTTTTGACGAACTTCTCGTGCCCGGGAACATCGATAAAGCCCATGCGGTAGTCACCAGATTCCAGATGGGCAAAACCTATGTCGATGGTAATTCCTCGGCGCTTCTCTTCTTCCAAGCGGTCCGTATCGATACCCGTGAGAGCTCGGACAAGTGAAGTCTTTCCGTGGTCAATGTGTCCGGCCGTTCCGACAATCAGGTTCTTCACTACTCGCTATTGTAATGCAAAACCAGGTGCTTCCGTGGGCCCGAAGGTGAGCTCGGGGCGCCCCGGAAAAGGTACTTCGGGATTGGAAAGTCCTACTTTGACACTCTCCGGCCCAGCTGGGTAAAATACGCGTTTTCCTTTTGAGGGGGCGCGATGTTCGAGAGCTTATCAGAGAGGCTCCAAAAAACACTCCGAAATCTGAAAGGCGAGGGCCGGGTTTCCGATCGACATGTGCAGGAGTCGATGCGGGAGATCAGAATGGCCCTGCTCGAAGCAGATGTTCATTTCAAAGTTGTCAAAGAGTTTGTAGCCTCCCTCAAAGAGAAGGCGTTAGGTGAGGACGTACTGAAAAGCCTGACTCCCGGACAGCAGGTAGTAAAACTCGTTCGAGACGAACTGGTCGAATTGCTGGGGAGAGAACCTTCAGAGCTGGAGTTTAAGAAGGTTCCTCCTACTCCGATTGTTCTTGTCGGGTTGCAGGGGAGTGGAAAAACAACTTCCACGGGCAAGCTGGCACAATGGTTGTCGCGACAAGGCCGCCGGCCGTTGATGGTTTCTACCGACGTCTACAGGCCGGCCGCACTGGACCAATTGCGGGTAATCGGTGAAGCCCTGGAGTTACCCGTTTTCGAGAGTGAGAGTCGTGACCCGGTTCAGTTGGCAAAAGAGGCTTTTGCGCATAGCAGGAACATGGGTTTTGACGTCTTGCTCGTGGATACTGCCGGGCGGTTGCACATCGATGATGCGCTTATGACCGAGTTGGAACAGATCCGGCGTGAACTGTCAGCAGAAGAAGTGCTATTGGTCGCGGATGCAATGACTGGACAGGATGCGGTCAATTCTGCTGCAGAGTTCAATAGGCGGATGCAGCTCTCCGGGGTGATTCTGACTAAGCTTGACGGAGACGCTCGAGGAGGAGCCGCTCTTTCAATCCGGGAAGTAACTGGAACTCCGATCAAATTCATCGGGGTGGGAGAGAAATACGAAGCACTGGAGGTGTTCCACCCTGATCGGCTGGCCGGCAGGATCCTGGGAATGGGCGACGTCCTGACTCTGATCGAGAAGGCAGAAGGGGTTGCGGATGAAGAGCAGGCCCGAGTCGTCATGGACAAGATTCGCAGGGATGAGTTTACCCTCGCAGACTTTCGTGACCAGCTCAGGCAGATTCGAAAGTTAGGGCCTCTGGAGCAAGTTTTGGGAATGCTGCCCAAGATGGGGCCACTTCGGGGATTGGACAAAGTAAAGATTGACGAAAAGCAGTTTGCCCATCTTGAAGCAATCATCAACTCTATGACTCCGAAGGAGAGAGCTAGTTACAAGGTAATCAATGGATCTCGGCGCAAAAGAATAGCCAAGGGCAGTGGCCGACCCGTTTCTGAAGTGAACCGATTGGTCAAGCAGTTTATCCAGACCCGGAAGATGATGAAAAGTGTCAGCAAGGGTTTCTTGGGCAAGAAGTTACCGAAACTTGGCTGGTAGCTCAGATATTTTTCCCGAGATCAGGTAGTATCTGATAAAATTTATAGTTTACGAGGAGGTTAAGCTTTTGTTGAGAATTCGATTGACTCGTCGTGGAGCTAAGAAGAATCCACATTATCGTGTCGTAGTAACCGAGAGAAGTAGCCCCAGGGACGGGCGATTTCAAGAAATAGTTGGCCACTACAACCCGGCTCTTGAGCCGGTTCAACTGCACTTAGATCTGGAACGTGTTGACCATTGGATTGAGAAAGGAGCACAACCCACCCGGACAGTAAAAACGTTGATCAGGCGGGTTAGGGCTCAGGGGCAACCTGAAGAAGTGACTGTTGAAAAGGTGGCTGAGGAAGAGTCTCAGGCAGAACCTGAAAAGGTGACTGAGAAAGAGTTGCAGGCAGAACCTGAAAAGGTGGCTGAGGAAGAGTCTCAGGCAGAACCTGAGAAGGTGGCTGAGAAAGAGTCGCAGGCAGAACCTGAGAAGGCGGTTGAGGCAAAGCCGCAAGAGAAACTTGAAGAGGTGACGGAGGGAACTTCGCAGGAGGAACCTGAAGAGGTGAAAGAGAAGGTGTCACCAGACGAGGCCTAGAGAGTGCGCTCTACGTTTGGGTTCGGATGCGAGGAGGGCAGCATGAGAG
>JAUWTT010000095.1 GCA_030614585.1 Acidobacteriota bacterium | reverse complement strand
TAGATAACGCTGAACTGCTTGAGAAAGGGTGGCAGAAGGAAATTGATCGACTCCCAACCCAGGATCATAACCGCAGGGATAATCGGGTTGCGAAACCCCAGCCCGACAAGGAGGAAAACGGATCCGTAACCAATACAGGCCAGCAGTGTGATACCCAGGTAAGCAACCAGGTGGCCTGCACCAGGGCCGTTAAGGACGAACCCCTCAATCGCCCCCCAGCCAGACGGCAGGAAGAGCAGGAAGTAAGTCATGATCGTGCTGATTCCGAAGATCGTGAAATTTAAAACTACGCCAGAGAGATACTTGCCTACAACGATAACCTCGCGCCGCACGGGGCACAGGAGATAGTAGTGCAGAGTCTTTTCCAGAACATCTCCTCGAAAGAGCCAGGTGAAGATTCCAACACAACCGAAGAAAACCGCCAACCTCAGGAAGAACGTTCTGAAGTAAACGGCGTACATCACGTTCAACCCGCCGATTCCCTCAACAGCCGCCTTTGGGATTGGCAGAATTACCAGAAGCCCAAACAGCGCCACCGGTGCCAACGCCAGAAGCAAAACGAACAGCGAACGCTTGCCCAGGATATTGCGCTTCAATTCCAGCACCAGCACACCGAAACCTTGACGCACCCAGAGTCCCCACGGCAGAGCCCTGAACTTCTCTCGTAGAGGAGCGACTGAACTCATGCGGACCCTCCATCAGACCCGATCAGGTACTGATACACAGAATGGACGTCCTCATCGGCTGGAGCCACCGTCTCTACCTCGATCTCCGTCTCCAGAATCGCCCGATTCAGGCGCAGGTAGAAGTTGTCGGCATCTCGAGTCCGAATCAACAACCCCTTATGATCACTCTGGATCTTGACTTCGACCACGTGATCCATCTCGAAGAGACGCGAGGCAAGCCTGGAAGGCTGGTCGCATCGAATCAACACCTGTATCGGATGTTCCGGCATCTCACTTCGAACACCCTGGATGTCACCTTCCGCCACTACATAGCCGCCGTTCAACATGACCACCTGATCGGAGATCATGTCAACCTCGTGAAGAATGTGACTGGAAATGATGACGTGGCCACCATTCTTCGCATGTTCTCGAAACAGCGAGATCACCTCTGCCCGAGCCATCGGGTCTAAACCGTTGAGAGGTTCGTCGAGAACCAACACTCTTGGGTTGTGGCAGAGGGCCTGAGCCAGTTTTACCCGCTGGCGCATGCCCTTGCTGTAGCCCGCAATCTTTCGTTTCGATGCGTCTATGAGCTTAACCCTTTCGAGAGCGGAGCAGGTCAATTCATCCGCATCGACTCGGTTGAGGCCGTGAACTCTCAGCAACGAATAAAGAAACTGATAACCGGTGAATCCCTTGGGGAACGCATCATACTGAGTGCAGTAGCCCACCAACCCAAAGAGAGACTCCGGTTCATAGGGGCTGAAACCCAGAACCTTGACAGTGCCGCGAGTTGGACGCAAAAGGCCGGTCAGAAGGTTGAGGAGCGTGGTCTTGCCCGATCCATTTGGCCCCACCAAGCCGGTGATGCCCATCGGGATTGATAAGGAAACCCGGTTGATTCCCAGGACTTCTCCATAAAACTTGGAGACTCCAGCGAACTCTATTGCCGTTTCCCTCGGAATTTCCATCACCGGACCACCTCATAGGCCCTGATCTTTCGAGCAAGCAGCAGCAGGCAGAGCCCACAGAAAACGGCTAACGCCAGCCAGGCACTCCAAATCGGCAATTGTCCGACTTCGACACCGCGTACGTAAGTGGCCTGCGCCTGGCCTCCGGAGAAGAGCCAATCCCAAATAACTTTGACCAGCCTCTGCAGATTGAAAAGATCTCCCCACCGCGTAACGAAGATCTGTTTAACAACCTCTCCAAACCCGGCTCCAACCATGAAAATCCCGAACAGCAAGGCACCGGCTATGGCCTTCCAACGAACCCATGCAGAGATGGCCATGGCCAGCAGGGACAAGACAAGTATCCAGACCCAGGAGCCAACCAGACAAGCGACCAGAATTCGAGGATTCTCACTCACCCATTGAGTTCCAGCCAGATTCCCCTGGAATAGAAAGAGCAAAATCAGCGGGATCCAGGTGACGCACGATTGAAGAATCATTAGTACGGACATCTTTCCCAGAACATAGTCGGTCTTGGAAAAGGGACGGCTAAGATACAGCGGCAGGGCATTGTTTGTGAGGTCTGGAGATACCAGGCCGGGGCCGACAAAGATCGTGAGCAGAAATGCAAACGAGGCTTGAATTCTCAGGAGATACTCGAAAAAGGTGGCATCGACAGCGAATAGAGCATCTTCCGGAATTCGTAATAGCGTCAGTGCACTCAGATTATGCCTTAGGTAGATCAGAAGCGCTGCTCCCAGAGGTACCAGAAAGCAGACAAAAAAGAAGAGGGTGAAGAACCTGGAATCGAAAACTTTCCGATAGGCATATCTCGGCACGACCAGCAAACGCTGCCAATGCGCCGTCCGTTCACCGTCATACCTGCGGTATCGATGCTTATAAACGGCCATTCTCAGTCCCCATGGCTTTCAAGAATATGTCCTCTAAGGAATCTCGCTTGTAGGTTAGCTTCCGCAGCTGGACATCCGCCCTGGCAGCGGCATAAAACAGCTGAGAAATACTGAGCCCTTCCGGAAGCACCATCTTGAAGCGTGTCGGCCCCGACTGTGCCCACTCACAACCCAACTGATCTACCAATTCGATAAAGGCAGGACTCTCTCCTCGAGTTTCCAGTTCGACAAACTTCCGGTTCGCCCTCCTCTCTTCCTCCAGGTTGCAATAGACAGCCAGTTCACCCTGCTTCAGGATGATGACCTCCTCACAACAATCATCGACGTCTCGGAGTAAATGAGAGGACAGAATCAGGTGTACCTCCCGGGCCGACGTGATCTCCCGTATTAAACGAAGCATCCGTTCCCTGGCCGGGGGATCCAATCCGTTGGTCGGCTCATCGAGGAACAGCAAAACGGGACCGTGGACGATCGCCTGTGCCAACTTCACGAGCTGCTTCATACCTTGGGAAAACGTTTCAACCTTGCGATATCTGGCTTCACCAAGCCCCACATAGAAAAGGGCCTCGTGGGCCCGCTCAAGTGCAGCCGAAGCTGGAATCCCGGTCAATTCCGCCATCATGGCAACAAAACGCACAGCCGTCATTCCCGCGATATACGAATCGTTCTCCGGCATGTAGCCGACCAGACTCCGGATCTCCTTCGCATCACGCAGCACGTCTTTGCCGAAAATCCGGGCGGTTCCTGAGGAGGGTGGATGAAACCCGAGCAGGGCATGTATGAGAGTGGTCTTTCCTGCGCCGTTTGGACCCAGCAAACCAATTGACCGGCCCGAAAACGAGCCGTTCAACTGCTTGATTGCTTCCAGTGAGCCAAACCGAATCGTCAGATTGTCAAGTTCAATAACAGGAGAATTCATTACTCAGTGAAACTTATAAGCGAAGCGCCCCACCACTCACTATCTTAACCACTACAGTCAACGGGGTTCGGGTGTCAAAAGTTCAGGAACCGACTTTCCAGCTTCTATATTGTCTCGGATTCCGGAATTCCGGTCCAGAGCGGGGCCCGCCGCCAGTCGAGCAACAGGGCTGTCAAGTCCTGATCAAAAGTTGACACATTTCGAGCCCCCACATCCCAACTCCTAAACCCTGCGTCCTCCGAGCGCTAAGAACCGATTACGATCACGAGCACAAGCGACCTCGAGATCACCGATCACCGATTACCCTCCTTCGCTCTCCGAGCTATGGAGGGCAGGCCGATTCCCCAATCACCGATTACTGATCACCGATTACCGATCACCGATCACCGATTACTGACACCCTATTCCCTATTGGATTGAACCGCCTTGCAGCATCTTGATGATGCCTTCAGGTCCACCCAGAACCGAAAGGGCGTTCATGTTCATCCACAATGAAGCGAAGTCCCCGCCGCCGGCCACCGTAATCTCATTCGGTTCCGCATAGAGGGAAACCATCATCGGCGGTGTGTCTTTCAGGAGGTTCTGCAGAGATTGATGACCTTCAGGGCTCAACCCACCAAGGGGAAGTGAGGCCAGTGGGCTCAGAAGAGGACCAAGATTGTGATAAAGAAATCCAGACATGTTCACACTCGAGTCCCTGGGCAACAGTGCACTAAACTCCTGCGAATTAGCCAGGCTGTAAGAGGCTCCTGCATACTGAACAGCTTGAGAGATCAGAGCCGGGTCTGGCGCTGCGACTAGATACGTTCCGATATATGCGTAGTACACCGTCTTGTCCACAGCATCGGAATGAATGGAGTGGATCAGCAGGCCGTTCACGGTGCTCGATTCAAGAACCAGGCCGGGTTGGCCTTCGTCCTGGAGCAGAACGTTGATCTGGCCGACAGCCATTTCCACAGTAGATTGCAGAACCTCAGGTTCATAAACCTCGAGCACAATCTTCCAGGACGGTGTGGGCAGAATCGGTCCATCCAGAGCAAAGATCAACTCTCCGCCCAAGGGTGCCGCGATGTCGGCTGCGATGTCGATCTGATGCTCCATTTCGAATTGCCGGATCCCGGCAAGTGCATCAGGATTCGTCCGTTCAAGGTAGTCGAATAGGTCAGCCACCAACTGCGCCGGGCGGTTCACTACGAACGCCGCCGCCGCGTGGGCATCCTCGGAGACAAAATCGAGTCCACCCATCGGTCCCGGCTCCGCGATCCAGGAGAGCATTCCCTCACCGGTCCCACCGTAGGCAAGGACCGCTCTATTCTCGGAGGTTCCTGAGATCTGTTTTCGCTCGATTATCAGATTCTTTACTTCAGTGACACCGAGCCTTTCCATTCCGGCCCGTATATTCGGCCGCCGCTCAGGATCAGTAGCTTCACTTGTCTCAGCAGCCTCTGTCGCCTTTTGAATCAAGCTCTCGAGGTTCACTGCAAGCAGCCAATCCACACCATTGGCATAACTCGCCTCGACCGACTCGAAGAAGGGAGTCTCAACGAATGAAGGCCCGCCATTCCCTTCCGACAGCCCAACGACTTCCTGCAACAGGAGAAGCGAGGGAGAAACCGCCAGAAGGTCATTTCGAATCAAAACGTAAAGATGCACACCCGTGAGGGCAGGACCCGAAGGATCGGAGATAACAGCAATAGGTGCTCCCTCCCCGGATTCGGCGTTAATGAGACTGATCTCCTGTTCGATGAAGGCTCTCAAAACCTCAGGTGAGATGACTGAGGCCATCATCACCGGCACTACCCTGTGTTCAGAGTCCCCGGCAACCATAGCTACAACGATCTCTTCGCCCACCTGTTCGCCGAACTCACCGAGCTTCCGCACCACTTCGTCAAGAAGTTCCTGACCTTCTCCCGCATCCCCTTTCGATTCGAGCCATTCACTCAAGAGCGGATTATCCTGGAGGCGATCCTGAAACAGCTGGTAGACTTCCTCGATCTGTCCGCTGATGTTTGGAAGAGCACCGTAGACGACGGTTTCGGCCGGCAAGTTACCCGCCAATTCACTCGAATAGCGGAGATTCTCACCAAAAGTAGCATCGCTCAGATCCTGACCGAGGGCCTGCAATTCGCTTAACAGAGCGAGGTGTTGTTCAGCATTCTTGCTCCAATCGAACTCCTGCTCAAGCGCCACATGACCCAGATACGGTTTTGACGCAAACTGTTGACCCGGCTTAAGAACCGTATGCTCGCCGCCCTTCTCGACCCAAACCTCTCCTTCGATAACCGCTACCCGTGAGCCTTTCATTCCGTGACTCACTGAAAAGACGGTTCCTTTAACAGCGACCTGGCATTCCCCTGTATAGACATAAAGAGAATCGCTTCCCTGGTCGGCAGCTTCGACAATCACGTTCCCCCTCTTCAACTGGATGGACGTGCCACCCCAGCCCTCAACAACTTCCAGCTCTGTACGGTCCGCCATTTCGAGCATTGAACCGTCGGCCAATTCGAGTACTGCTCCAGAGTTCTTACCGGTGCGTAACACTTCCTTCTGTGTCAGAGCGTATCCTCCAGCAACTGGAATGACTGAATTCTCCGAAAAGGTGAAAAGATGACCTTCAAAACTCTGTACTGAGGCCACGACCTTCGTGGTCCACGGAAGGTAGCCGTCGAAAACCATCGAATGCATCAAGAACGCCATCAGCATAACGGTCGCCGCGATACTCCCCCATTTCAGCCAGGGTGACATCGAAGCGCTCTTCCGCCTCACTCGTGTCTCGACTTTCTTGTCCGTCCTGGCGGCAATAAGTGCCTTACGGCAGGGAAGACAAACTCGCATGTGGTCATCGAATAGCAGAGTCCGACCTTCAGACAAGTCGTTCCTCAAGTACTCGGGAATCAAGGCCTGGAAGTCGGCACAGCTTCGAATACCTCGCTGCTGTGTTCGTTCCGCGTCCGCTTCAGCAGCCTCGTTGATTCGGTTCCAGGCGCGGTCCGAAATCTCCTGCACCTTGTTGGGCGGGACATGTGCTTCGTTGATAGCCTCAACGGCGGCATCTAACAGTTCTTCTTGGGTACGCTTTTCGTCGTTCATTGCTTCCCTCCCAGGAACGGCTTCATTTCCGCCTTAAGACGGCTCCGGGTACGATGAATGGTGACCGCTACTGTCCCGGCAGTCGTTCCGAGAATATCGGCGATTTCTTGGTTGGAATATCCTTCGATAAACTTGAGCACAAAAACTTCAGCCGCCTTTGGGTTGAGCTGCGCCAACGCACTTCTCAACCAACTCCGGAGCTCTACGTAAGATCCGAGGCGATCAGGTCTCTGACCAGCATTTCCCTCGAGTCCTTCCTCAACTACCTCAAGTGGAATGTTTCTCGAGAACTTCCTCGATCGGACCACGTCCAAAGCGGCGTTGACGGCTGCTCGCCGAAAGTAGCTGTGCGACTTCCGGTCCAAGTCCACCTGATCCTCCCGTTTCGCCAAACGCACGAAGAGAGTTTGCAGAACGTCTTCCGCGTCGTCGAGATTTCCCGTTATCTTGAAAGCAGATTGAAGGATGGTGTTGTGATGGCAATCAAAGAGTTCCTGAAGAGCCAAAGTGTTCATCACAGGTTCCCGGTTGACCAATGCTCGCACGTTCTTACTCCTCTCGTTTGCTTCATCCCTTTAAACGAGCGAGCGAGCAATTTATTAACAACTGGTGTGTCGAAAAAAAACCTACGGTCCCCATTCGAACTTCGTCGTTCGCACTTCCCCAATCCCGTTCCGGCCGTTCGAAGTTCGTCGTTCGTCGTTCGTCGTTCGTCGTTCGCACTTCCCCTTAGGCCACCAGTTTCAACAGGAAGGCGCATAACAAACCCGCATAGTTGCCTATTAAGTAGCCAAAAACGCCCATCAGAAGACCCACGGGAGCCAGTTCCTTGTAATATGCTGCGGCCACAATCGGGGCTGTCGCAACTCCTCCAATGTTCGCCTGGCTTCCAACGGCAACCAGAAACAGCGGAGCACGCAATAATCTTGCCCCTATGAAAATGAAGACCACGTGAATGGAAATCCAGACAATCCCCGTAAGCAGCAACTCCGGGGCCGCCAGAATACCGCCAAGATCGGCCTTGGCACCAAGGGATGTCAGGAAGATGAACAGAGCCGCATACCCAATCTTGGAAGCACCACCTTCCTCGATCGTCCTGACAGAAGTCAGGGAAAAGAGGATGCCAAGAGTGGTCACCAGGATCACCATCCAGGTAAAAGGAGAGAAGATCAGGGCAAGTTCCGGCTGAATCTCAGTGAGTCGGGGGTTTGTCGCCTCAAACACGAAGTTACCAAGGTGACTGCAGCCCACAGCTCCGACCAGACCAATTGCCACCGTTGCAGTTACGTCGGACAGCCTGAGTGCACGGGTTGAGGTCTCTCGAAAATCCTGCATCTGCCGGTTCAGCTTCTCGATTACCCCTGTCTCAGCCCGATTCCAACGGTCAAATATCCGCTGATAGTTGGCCAAAACCAGAAGAATTCCTGTCCAGGTATACCCCACGGCCGGATCTACGATGATGATCGGACCAACCAATGTATCCGAAGCACCAACCGATTCTTTGATGGCTGCGAAATTTCCACCCCCTCCAATCCAACTTCCGGAAAGTGCCGCCAGAGCCTTCCAGCTATCGGGAGGGAGCATCCCACCAAAAAGCAAATAGGCCACCGGCCCGCCGATGACTATTCCGGCAGTTCCGAAAAGCATCACCACCAGAGCCTTGGGGCCCAACCGCAGAACAGCCCGGGTGTCCGCCGTTACCATCAGGATAAACAGACTGAACGGTAGCAAGTAATCGCGCATCCAGTCGTAGGCAAGTGATGAGGAGGGTATGACACCAAGAGTGGAGGCAATGGTCGGGATGTAATATACCAGGACGACCGACGGGACAATACTGTAGAAACCTTTCGTCGATTTCAGGCCGGTGCTCCAGAAAACGACGGCACAGATCAAAGCGCAGACGCTGAGCACAGCCATTGGTTCTTGAATCATTGCCTCAATCCTGTACGTCAACGTACCCAAAAAGCCGAACTGCTGACTAACCTTGTGCCGCGTGTTCCTTGAGCGGGTCCAGCTGCAGATACGATGAAAGCCATCTCACTCCAAGATAAAACGGGATTGTATCCAGAAGTGCAACCAAAAACTTGAACGAATAGCCGGAAGCGATGAAGAAGAAGAGTTGAGGCCAAACATCTTGTTCGGGATCGACAGGTAGTGCGTGTGCATAGAAATAGGTAATCAGGATAACAGCCGTCGTATCGACTAACTGGCTAATCAGTGTCGAGCCGTTATTACGAAGCCAGAGGTGTTTGCCTCCTGTGAGATTCTTCCAGAAGTGGAACAAGAAGACATCGCAAAGCTGAGCCGCCAGGTAAGCGATCATTGAAGCCGCCACAGCGCCAAAGGTGAGGGCTCTGACTTCAAAGAATACCGGCAGTCTTCCGGCCTCATCCACGATGATTCCGCCCGAGATCGGATCCACTGTCTCGAAACCGGGCAACATCCCACCAATCCAGAGGATGAAAACGATCCAGATATTGATGAGGAATCCCATCCAAACCATGAAATTAGCCCGTTTCCTTCCATACAACTCACTGATGAAGTCGGTGCAGAGAAAGGTGATCGGATAAGGCAGAACACCCACCGCTATGGAGAACGGAATGGTCCAGGGCCCGACGGTTATCTTCAGATCGAGGAACCGCGAGATTCCCAGGATGTTGAGCATCGCGAGTGAGCCGATGAACAGACACGCAAAAACAATGAAAACACGCTCTCTCCGCTCGTGCAGTTCATCGTTAATGTACTCATAGGGCAGGCTCATCGTTAGAATTCCCTGACTCGCATTCGAACCGTGCAGCTCAGGTTGTTGGCCGCTGCTCTACCCAACACGCAATCACGTGCTGAACTTCTGCGGGTTTCACGCCTCCCTCAACGCCGTAAGGCTCACCCGGCTCCTCAGATATGGCCTCTACCACCTCCATACCCTCCCTCACTTCTCCGAAAGCCGTGTACCGGCCATCCAGTGAAGCATCATCGGCAAGTAGTATGAAAAACTGACTCCCGGCCGTAGCCGGATCCGACGCGTGAGACATGGAGACGATCCCTCGCCTGTGGTGAATATCGCTGAACTCAGGTTCCAGAGTAGTCCCGAGACCCAAGAATCCATGGCCACCTGTCCCATCGTTTGAGGGGTCGTCATCCCTTGTATTAGGATCGCCCCCCTGAATCATGAAGCCAGCACCGACACGGTGAAAATAGGTACCGTCATAGAAACCCGAATCGCAAAGCCGGGCAAAATTCTCTGCGTGTGCTGGTGCCTGTTCAGGAAAGAAGCTCACCACTATCGTTCCTGCGCTTGTTTCCATCACTGCAACGGTCTCCAGCCCTTCAGAGCCGGAAGTAATCAGGTCCTTCGAGTTGGGACCAGAACAGGACAAGAGAAAGCTCACCAGCAGAAGCATCAGTGGTTTTGCAGTTTGTCTCATAGATTTTAGCGTTCCACAGCACTCAAAAAATTGAATCACTGTATTCTAGCGCAGGATACAGACGTGGCTTTGGAAGACCCGTGCCTTTTTAAAACCCTT
>JAUWTT010000559.1 GCA_030614585.1 Acidobacteriota bacterium | reverse complement strand
TTCAGGTAAGGTCCCTGACGCGCAGTCTGCCTATGAAGAAGCGCTTGAATTGTGGCGCGGCGTAAATGAAAGAAGGGGAGAAGCCAGAACACTGAGAGCACTCGGGCATCTCTCTTCTCTGTTGGGCCAAATTCAGAGGGCGCTAAACTACTACGATCAGGCCCAGCAGTTGTTCGAACCTGTTGGTGACAAAGCGGACGAGGCCGCACTGCTGAATGGTATGGGACAACTCTATCTAGACCTGGAGCGAATCGAGACGGCTTTGGAGTACTTCAATAGGGCACTTCTGAAGTTCCAAGAGGCGGATATGGCGCTAGGGGAAGGAATTACGCTCGTCGAGATTGCCCGATGCAATTCGCTGCTGGGGCGCAGGGAACTCGCTCTCGAGCTCTATCAACGTGCTTGGAAAGTTCTGACCCTCTCTGGAGACCAGAGAATCAAAACAAGTGTACTGACCGGGATGGGAAGAATCTATGAGTTCTTCGGAGACACCGATCAGTCCATGGAAAACTACGGTCGAGCACTCGAAATAGCTCGCACGATCGAGGACAGGAGGGAAGAGTCTTACATTCTCAACGATCTTGGCCTCCTTCACTTCAAGCTCGGCAGGTTCCTGCAGGCTGTCGATTGTTTTGAGCAGGCGCTGCTGTTGAACCGTCAGGTTGGAGATCAATATGGCGAATCACTGACCCTTTTCCATATGGCTCAGGTTGAGCACGAACGTCAGGATCTGGCTAAGGCCAGGACCCGAATCGAAGACTCCCTTAAACTAGCGGAGTCGTTAAGAGCGAGCATCGCTGGTTATGAGCTCCGGTCCTCCTATTCCGCTTCGGTTCACGATCGGTATGAATACTATCTAGATCTTCTGATGACCTTGCGGCGAGAAGACCCATCAGGCGGATACGGTGCACTAGCCTTCCAGGCCAGCGAACGCGCCAGGGCGCGTTCGCTACTGGACAGTTTGGCGGAAGCGGGAGTCGAGATCAGGAGAGGCCTTGATTCGGATCTGCTGGAGAGAGAGCGGATGTTAAAGCGCAATCTCAATGCCCAGGCGCACCTCCAGGAAGGAATACCGGTTGACGCCGAGGATGAACGGGAAGCAGTCTCTCAGGAAATTGACCGTCTTGCTTTGGCCTACGAACAATTACAGGCACTGATCCGGAGTCAAAGCCCGCAGTACGCGGCTTTGACTCAGCCTCGTCCATTGAGCCTCAACCAGGTCCAAGAAGACCTTCTCGACGAAGACACCATCTTACTGGAGTACGCCCTGGGGGACGAGCGTAGCTACCTGTGGGCGGTTTCCAAGACAGACTTCGAGTGTCACGATCTGCCTCCACGCTCTCAGATTCAGGGGCAGGCACTCAGACTTCACGAACTCTTGACTGCACGTCAACCTCGTCCGGCCGAAACGGTCAGGGAAAGACGCATCCGGATCAGGACAGCCGAGTCAGAGTATTGGCAGGAGGCCAGCCATCTAAGTCAGATCTTGCTGGGTCCCATCGCTTCTAAACTGTCGAACAAGCGGATTGTGGTAGTGGGAGACGACGCCATCAACTCCTTGCCGTTTGCGGCATTGCCCGATCCCAGAGGAGAAGATGTCCAGCGTTCTGTGCCGCTGATCGTCGAACATGAGGTCGTGAGGCTTCCATCCGCATCCGTATTGGCATTCCTGCGGACAGATCAGGAGGTACGGCCACCCGCTGAAAGATGGGTGGCAGTATTTGCGGATCCCGTTTTCGATTCGGATGATCCAAGGGTGAAGCGACCCGCGGAAGTGAATCTTCAGTCCGCGGTCAGCCCGGAGCCGATTCTCAGGAGTCTGCGTGGCCAGATGTTGTCGGCCGATGGTACCGGAGGCACTCCACGCTTACCCGCCACGCTTATGGAGGCGGAAGCGATCTTGTCCCTTGTCCCGCCAGAATCGTCGACAATAGCGACCGGATTCATGGCTACCAGATCACTAGCAATGGATCCTGTGTTGAGCCGTTACCGGTGGATACATTTTGCCACTCATGCGGTGGTCAATCATGAGCACCCTGAGCTCTCGGGTGTCATCCTGTCAATGGTTGATAAAGAGGGCAATGTAGAAGACGGATCCTTGCGGTTGCATGACATCTACAACCTAAACCTTCCAGCCGAACTGGTAGTTCTCAGTGCCTGCGATTCAGCTACAGGTAAATGGGTGAAGGGAGAAGGACTTGTCAGTTTGGTGCGGGGTTTTATGTACGCAGGCGCTTCCAGGGTAGTAGCTAGTCTCTGGAAAGTGGATGACCAGGCGACTAAGGAGTTGATGGTGCACTTCTATCGGGGGATGGTAGAAGAGAATCTTTCGGCAGCTGCAGCACTTCGGCAGGCGCAACTAGCGCTGTGGAACGAGAAGTCTTGGCGTTCGCCTTTCTTCTGGGGGGCGTTCGTATTGCAGGGAGAGTGGAGATGAATCTCGCAGTCACTTGCTACAATCGTTGCGAAGGTGCCAGCGAAATCATTCGACAATCCTAACCGCGGTATTTCGACGAAGACAAACACTGCTCAATGAACCCTGGGGCATGGTGGAAAGCGATTTCAAATGGAGAAGCTTTGAGGGAAGACGACAGCAGGATCGGTCTTTGCTTGAAGAGTCAGTCGTTCGCGGCTGTGGTAGGGCGCAACTCACCCTTCCAGTGACAAGGACCTCAAGGAGGACAAGGGAAGAAGGATGTTGGCGTCCCCACGGGGATTTGAACCCCGGTTGCCGCCGTGAAAGGGCGGTGTCCTAGGCCAGGCTAGACGATGGGGACGCTCTCGGCCGGAATTTTGAAGCCGGAATTGTAGCACTTCTGCTTGACTGAAGTCTAGACGATGAGAACCCCCGTGGAAGCTACCCGTCTGTTGCCCAAACCGATGCAGACCAATCTCGAAGTTCGAAATTCGAAGCCCGAAACAACACGACCTGACTTGCAAATCTACCCTGTATAGTCTAAATAGATGTTCGATGAAATGTCGTAAGATTATCTCAATTGGCCTTTTGGCCGACTATGTCCGAGCCCAGTTTGAACCTGAATACGAGATCCTTTGTGTCAGCGATTCCTCGCGTGAGGAAGTCGTCGAAGCACTGGATGAATCGGTCATTGCCGTAATCGCCCGGGGATCAGTTTTCTTCGATGGTGAACTGATGGACCAGGCTCCCGGACTGAAACTGATTGCCCGTACCGGGGTCGGGTACGATTCAGTCAGTATCGGCGAGGCCACGGAACGCGGATTACCGGTCACCTACACCCCCGGCGCAATGTCTCGGTCAGTGGGCGAACTTACCCTTTCACTGATTCTCGCGGCCTGCAAGAAGCTCAACATCTGGCGTCAGGCACTCCAGGAAGCGGACTGGACCT
>JAUWTT010000330.1 GCA_030614585.1 Acidobacteriota bacterium | reverse complement strand
GCTGTCTGCTCATTGTCAATGTCATCCAGAACGTCTGCAATCATACTGCCAATCTGCTGCATCTCAGCCTCGGCCATCCCTCGTGTGGTAAGGGCCGGAGTTCCTATCCTGATGCCACTGGTTACAAGAGGGGGGTGCTGATCAAATGGGATCGTGTTCTTGTTTACGGTGATTGCAGCTTCCTCCAGAGCTTCTTCAGCTTGCTTGCCGGTGATGCCCCGTGAAAACACGTCAACCAGAAACACGTGATTATCAGTACCACCCGAGACGATTCTGTAACCTCGCTCTGATAACCCGGCCGCTAACGCCTTGGCATTGCTCACAATCTGCTTCTGGTAATCCTTAAACCCGTCCGCCATTGCCTCCTTGAAACACACCGCCTTCGCGGCTATCACATGGACGAGGGGGCCTCCCTGATTTCCAGGAAAGACGCTTCGGTTGATCGCTTTCTTGTGTTCTTCCGTGCACAGTATCATCCCACTGCGGGGACCACGAAGTGTCTTATGGGTCGTGCTCGTGACGACGTCTGAGTAGGGAACGGGACTGGGGTGAATGCCAACCGCGATGAGACCCGCTATATGGGCCATATCCGCCATCAGCAAGGCTCCAGATTTTTTCGCTATCTCCCCAAAGCGGTCGAAGTGGATCACCCGGCCATACGCACTGGCGCCGGCCACGATCATCTTCGGTTTCTCCCGCATGGCGAGATCTTCCAATGCATCATAATCAATCTGCTCGGTTTCCCTGTCCACCCCGTACGGGACGACATCGAAAAAGCGGCCCGAGAAGTTAAGTGGATGTCCATGGGTCAAATGTCCCCCGTGAGAGAGATTCATTCCAAGGATTTTGTCGCCCGGCTTCAGAAGGGCTAGATAAGTCTCAACGTTTGCCTGGGTTCCAGAATGAGGCTGCACGTTTGCATGATCGGCACCGAACAACTTTTTCGCGCGGTCAATCGCAAGCTGTTCGACGACATCAACATACTGACAACCGCCATAGTACCTTCGCCCGGGATACCCCTCTGCATACTTATTCGTGAAGACCGATCCCACCGCCTCAAGAATTGCTGGGCTAACGAAATTCTCGGACGCAATCAGCTCAAGAGTTCCTGCCTGCCGACCGACCTCAGATTGAATGGCATGGGCAACCTTGGGATCGACGTCTAACAATGATTGATACATAGCCTTAAAGAACCTTTCGTTATGAAACCCCTGGAGTGTCAGTCAAACAACTTCGCGACGAGAAATTGATAGGTCTGAGGCTCTCGCCAAAACAGCCCCCTCGACTCTCCCTGTACCCTACCAAGAACTATATGAAAACAGGACAGGAGGGCAACCCGAGGGCATCTTAGCCTACTTGACTAAAAGCGGTCAAACAGTTACAAATTGCCTTCCTATGCGCTGGTCAAAACTGTTCGTACCTACGCTTCGTGACGTCCCCGCGGACGCTGAAGTCGCCTCACATCGTCTGCTACTTAGGGCTGGATATATTCGTCAATTAGGCGCGGGAATTTACTCCTGCCTGCCACTGGCTCGTAGATCGATCCTGAAGATTGAGCAGATCATTCGAGAAGAAATGGACCGCATGGGAGGGCAAGAGTTCTATCTTCCTGCGCTGAATCCCGACGATATCTGGAAAGAATCGGGTCGATGGGAAGCGATGGGCGACAACATGTTTCGCCTTAAGGACCGTACTGGACGTGATCTCTGCCTCGGTATGACCCATGAAGAGGTCTTCACAAGCATAGCCCGCGATGAGATTCGTTCTTATCGCAATCTGCCCCAGATCTGGTACCAGATACAGGTGAAGTTTCGGGATGAACCCCGACCCAAATCGGGGCTCCTGCGAGTCCGTCAGTTCACCATGAAGGACTCCTACAGCTTTGACATTGATCGGAAGGGCCTGGATCACAGCTACGATCTGCACGAGCAGGCCTACAGAAAGATTTTTGAGCGGTGCGGTCTTGAATACCTGGTGGTTCAAGCAGCATCGGGCGCCATGGGCGGGAGTGAATCCGAGGAGTTCGTGGTCTTCAGCGACGCTGGAGAAGACTGGGTGGTTAGCTGCTCTAAGTGTGGGTACGCTGCCAACCTCGAACGTGCAGTATCCAACCTTGAACAGGTTGCCGACCCTGATGGGACTTCACAATTCTCTGAAGTACATACTCCAGGGCAAAAAACTATTGAGGAAGTCAGCACCTTTCTGAAAATCCCGAAGAGCAGACAAATCAAGTCGCTGGTCTTGATCGTGGAAAACAACCCTTACCTGATTCTGCTCAGGGGGGACCACCAACTGAGCGAACCGAAACTTGCCGGTGTCTTGAGCAGTGAGATCTTTCGACCAGCGATGCCGGACGAGATCCGTGAGATATTTGGAGCCGATCCCGGCAGCCTTGGGCCCGTTGGAATCAAAGAGATCCGGGTTCTGGCCGACAAGGCGCTCGAAGGACGCCGTAACCTGGTGTGCGGTGCCAATCGGGACGATTACCACCTCGTTAATGTGACACCCGAAGTCGATTTCACAGCCCCTTATGCAGATATTCGTGAAGTCCAGGAGGGAGACCCATGCTCATCGTGCGGGACTCCGGTGAAAGTCGCAAAAGCTATCGAGGTCGGGCACATCTTCAAACTAGGCTTGAAATACAGTTCTTCCATGAAGGCGACTGTCCTGAATGCAGAGGGCCAGGAGTCACCTCTCGTCATGGGGAGTTACGGCATTGGAGTGGAGAGAATCCTGGCAGCGGCCGTCGAACTGTACAACGATGACCTGGGAATCGTTCTGCCCAGAAGTATCGCACCCTACCAAGTGGTGATTACCTTGCTTCGGCCCGACGATGAAGAACACCGCGCTCTCGCAGAAGACTTCTACGAGCAGTTGAATGCCAGGGGTATCGATTGTCTGCTCGATGATCGAGATGAGCGACCTGGAGTCAAGTTCAAAGATGCCGAACTGATCGGAATTCCGTTGCGACTAACCCTGGGGAGGAAACTCACACAGGGAGAAGTTGAAGTGTTCTCTCGTGCTGATCGGGAGACGGTAACGGTACCTACCACGGAAGCACTGGAAGCGGTTGAGAAGATACTGAACCAGTTTCCTCTGTGACGAGCGCAAGCATCCCACGCCCAAACGGAAATCAGAAGTTCGAAGTTCGAAACAATATTCAAGCTCGAAGATCTAAGGCCTTGTAGGTGATTTGTCAGTTAACCTCGCCGAGACTCAAGACCCACGACTCAAGACCCAAACCTCAAACCTCAAGACCCAAACCTCAAACCTCAAGACCCAAACCTCAAGACTCAAGACCCAAGACTCAAGACTCAAGACCCAAGACTCAAAACCCTCCCATGCCAGGCGTAAGTAAGGTACGATTGGCGAAGCTTCACTACAGACAACCTCCCAGGAGGAATTCGTACGGGCAAGTTACATAGGAGCAAACATGGAAAAGAACGTAGGTCGATCCTCTATCCGGCGGGCAGATCGAGAGGTAACGGACGAAAAGTGGATTCGTTCATTCCTGCAGAAGGCCCCGGCCGGCGTGGTCGGAACGGCCCTTGACGACCATCCATTCCTCACAAACATTCTGTTTGTCTTCGATGAGAATCGGAATTCCATCTACTTTCACACCGCGCATCTCGGGCGCCTCAGAACAAACATCGAAGCTAACCCGCGTGTTTGTTTCACTGTGACGTCGATGGGGCGATTGCTTCCGGCGGACACCGCACTCGAGTTCAGTGTCGAATATGCTTCGGTTGTTATTTTTGGAAAAGCCAGAATTGCTAAAGACCCTCAAGGCGGGCTTGAATTGCTGATGGAGAAGTACTTCCCGCACCTGACAGCCGGCCAGGATTACCGTCCTATTACGAAAGGGGAACTTCTCAGAACCAGTGTCTTCGAGTTGGTGATCGAGGAGTGGAGCGCGAAGAAGAAAACGGCCGAACCGGATTACCCCGGCGCACTCCCGTTTCCGTCCATCGACCCTCAGTTGATATAAGCCCAGTAATCTTCGTCGAGACGTTCCTTACTGACTTTGCCACTGTAGACAACTATCCGATACCGAAACCTGAAGGTCTCATTGGGTGCCAGAACCGTGTCAAGAGGAGTGCTCCCTTTGACAAAGTCCTTCCGTCCAAAAGGATTCACCGCGAACAGGCCATACGCCCTTGCGTGCCAGTAAGAAGGATAGTTCTCGGTTGATGGGTGCTCGAAAATGGCGATGCTAACGTCTTTTCCCTGCACTGACCCCCGGATCGCCACCCAGGGAGCCCGCTTTCCCCAGATCTCTTTGGAGGTCTCCCAGCCGAAAGCATTGATATATCTCCCTGTACCTTCATCTTCCCGCAATTCATCAGCCAGGCGAATCGCAAACATCCCTTCCTTGGTGTCATTGAAATGGAGTTGGACCTTCTTGGAGAGGAGTGTAATCGTGTGATCCATCCATCGAGAATCTGCCGTAGCTCCAAATTCAACTCTTCTAATCTCATCGAGCGTCGGTTCTCCCTCCCCATCGACCCACTCGGAAAACACGGCAAGACTGTCGGAAACCTCAATTATCCCTTTATGAACAATCCGCTCACCATCATGGGAGCTCCAGAAGTCTTTACCGTCCACGTCCCCATAACCCATGAACACAGACTGATGGTGATGGTGGTCCTGACTCTTCAGTAACTCCTGGTCCACAAACGAGAGTTCTCTGACAACCAGCACTCCATCAGGAGAGAACAGCGGGTAGAAGACCGGCTTCTCCTTGTATGTGGAGCCGTATTGGTAAACCGTGAAGAGATCCCCATCGACCCAAACCTCAACCTTTGACTCCTCCACAACACTCTTCAATTCAACCGGGAGTGCTGGGCTGGACGCAAAGCTGATGCTGGAACAAACAAGAGTCGCTGCAAACGCGCGGAGAAGGATCTGTCTTATACTCATTCCTCTCGCCTCCGATCTGAGGTTTACTCGCCCGAAGTAACGATACGAGATTTTTCGACAAGAATCCAGATGCCGAGACCCGCGAAACAGCTCCCATTTTAGGCAAGCCAAGCTATGGGGTTGAACCAAGCCATTCACTGTGAGTTCCGGCTTCAACAATCCACCGCAAAGCACCTTTGAGTATTACCTTTTCGCACAAAGAGGCCCAAATGAAGATTTTCCTTGACACATGGTGCGAAATGATGGACTATTTTGGATTAGATTGGATCGATTTGGTCCCATTTGGTCGTTTTAAGCAAGAGAGAGGGGGTCAGCGTTGGTACTTAGGGGCAATTCCCCCGCAAAAATCGACGCTCAGGGGAGAGTCAAGATTCCCACGGCACACCGGAAGGTCCTAGCGGAAGAAT
>JAUWTT010000395.1 GCA_030614585.1 Acidobacteriota bacterium | reverse complement strand
TGATCCAGTTCAGGTTCGTCCACCTGAACCACACCCATCGCCTCTGCTTCCTCTGGATCGAAGGGTTGCCCCTTATTCTCAATTGCCTCCACATTCGCTGAACTCAGCTTCCTGATCAGCTGTTCAAGGATGAGCTCGACTCCACCCAGCAGGGTTTCAACATCAGACGTATTCTTGCCGGATTCAACGGCTCTCTCCAGGTTGTCAACGACCTCCAAAATATCGCAGAGAAGACCTGCTTTCTCGCCCTTGACCTGGCGGTCGAGATCCTTACTTAGTCGTTGGCGAAAAGCCGAGTACTCCAGATCAACTGCTTTGAGACGTTCTTCGAGCTTCATCTCGGAAGCTTCTGTCCGTGCTTTCAGCTCTTCAACGAAGGAAGGGTATTTCGGGTCGGCAACTGAAGCCTTGTCAACCGCCGTTTCATCTTCAACCCAGAATCTGCGGTCCGTGACCTGGAATTGTGGGACTTTCTCTTTCGAATCCTTTGCCATAAGAATCAGTGCTTACACCTCCGAACGTGGTCTCGTAAACGCCGTTGATTATAGCGTATAAGGATCGGGGACCGAGTACCAAGCACCAAATCTCAAGACCCAATTCCCAAATCCCAAGAACCAGTTCCCAATTGAATCCAAACTTCAAGCTCCATTGCAGGAACCATATAACCTACTGAAATATAGTCGGTTAAGAGCTCTGTAGAAGTTGAAATACCGAATTCATACAATCGACCTTGTTTGAGATTTGGTGCTTGGTTCTTGGGATTTGGGCGTGGGCCGATTTCGGCAACACGCCCTCTAGGCGGTGAGCTTTCGCAAACTCCTCGCGGGAAACGTAACTACTGTCCAGATCAGATCCAGAGCTGCACCCACAGCAATTCCCAGGAGCCGGAAGGGAAGGAGAATCAACCAGACAATCGGGTAAAGTACTAAAGCAATAATTGCCAAAGGCCAACAGAGAATGAAAATAATACACCAAAGAAAGAATTTCACCATGCTAACTTGATCTCCTTAATAGGATGTTCAATGCTGTTCCTAACCAAGAATACGGACATGGCCGTGAAAATGTTCTGAGTGGCTAGCGAGAGACTTTCAATTCGAGCGAGGTGTTAACACCCAGCTGTTTTCCGTTGAGTGATTCAATGAAGGACGAACGTTCCACCGAAATCCGCTTGACCTTTGCGCTGTTTTTGACAGGCATGCTTCTTGGTTCCATAGGATGTGGAGGTCCTGAGAAAGCACCTGGGACCCAAGTACATGTAGCTGCTGCTTCGTCGCTACAGTTTGTGCTTCCGGAAATCGGAACTTTCTATCAGTTGTCGACCGGAAACAGAGTGACGTTTTCGTTTGCGGCTTCCGGGTCAATTTACCGTCAGGTCAGTAGGGGAGCACCCATTGATCTGTTTTGCTCCGCAGACAGCCGTTTCGTGCGGGAACTTGAAGCGGCAGGCCACACTTACCCTGGCAGCTCGGCCACCTACGCCTTCGGAAGACTTGTTCTAGCACTGAATTCGGGATCGGGTCCTGTGAATCTGGCAGAACTGACAAGTGCAGCCTACCCAGATGTAGGGATGGCCAATCCGGATCTGGCTCCGTATGGGAGGGCTGCGAAGGAGGCGCTCATCGCTGCTGGAGTCTGGGAATCGGTGTCAGAGAAGGCGGTCTTCGGTGAAAATGTTGCTCAGGTTCTAGCCTACTTAACTCGTGAAAACGTCTCCTGTGCCTTTCTGCCGCATCACCTTGCGCGATGGAAGGAACTTGGGTTCACCGAAGTCGATCCAAGTCTCTATAATCCGATTGAACACGTGTTGGTGGTTCCGGAATCAGCGGGAAACAGGTCCGGCGGAATGAGTTTCGCTGAGTTCGTACTGAGCCCCAAGGGTAGAGGCATCCTACAGAATCATGGGCTCAGAACACCTGATGGTGGAGAACGATGACGATTCCGAGTGCACTTTCAGTATCGGCCTATGTCACTCTCATGGCAGCTGTGGCGATCCTCCTGGTTGGACTTCCAGTGGCGCTGTTCCTGGCACGAGCCAGGTCGCGTATTCGCCACTTCTTTGAGGTGTTGCTTCTCTTTCCTCTGCTGATGCCACCGACTGTTCTGGGTTACTTTCTCCTGGTCGTACTGGGTAAAGGTTCGCCTCTGGTGGACTGGTTTGGGTTCAAGCTTCTCTTTACACCCTACGGGGCAGCCGTTGCGGGGGCGGTTGTCGGATTACCGCTGATGGTCTTTACTTCTCGGGCCGCTATTGGCGCCGTGGATCCGCGCCTCGAGGATGTGGCCAGGACACTCGGTGCCAATGAACTGGAGGTTTTCAGAGACGTCACTCTTCCGCTCGCCGGCCGAGGGATTCTGGCCGGTATGCTGCTGGCGACGGCGCGGGCCACTGGGGAGTTTGGAGCGACTCTGATGGTGGCCGGGAGCATTCCCGACCGAACGCGAACTCTGCCGATAGCTCTTTACGAGTCGATTCAGCTGGGAGACAGTACCACGGCGACAGGAATCGGGATTCTTCTTTCTGCGGTGGTGTTGATTGTGGTGGTGCTGCTGCATTTTCTGGAAAGTGATTTCTTGAGATGGAGATCCTGAAAATTCAAATCCAGAGAGAACTGGTTTCGTTTCGCCTGCGTATTGATTTGGAGACGGGCAGAGGAATCCATGTTCTTTTCGGGCGTTCCGGGGTGGGGAAGACCCAGACACTTGAATGTGTGGCTGGACTGAGTCGTCCTGACTCCGGGCTGATATCGTTGGGAGATCGGATCCTCTTCAAAAAAGTCGATGGTGAGAGAATCGTAAATGTCCCCCCCAGGAGTCGACGGATCGGCTACGTTTTCCAGGATGGAGCTTTGTTCCCTCACAAGACGCTTCTCGAGAACGTGATGTATCCGATGCGAACGTCTCAGAAAGGCGCTGCTAAGGAAGCTGCAACTGAGCTGCTGGGCGAAATGGGTCTCCGAAACTTAGTGGATCGCTACCCTTCGGAGGTCTCAGGAGGTCAGAAACGCCGAGCGGCCATTGCTCGGGCTTTGGCCTCAGAACCGGCTTTGCTCTTGCTCGACGAACCGTTCGTACACCTTGACCGGGTTGTGCGCTCAAAGCTCATGGATGATCTGACTGCTCTGGTTGAGGAACACCAGGTGCCTGCTATCCTGGTGACCCACGATCTTGATGTAGCCGCCACGGTCGCCGATTCGATTTCAGTCATGGAAGACGGAGAGATCATTCAATCGGGCTCCAGAGAGGAAGTCCTTTTCCGGCCCGTGAGCGGAGGACTTGCCAGACTCCTGGGGGATGTCAATATCCTCACGGGCAAAGTCGCCGGAGAGTCTTCGGGAGTTTGGGAGGTCACCGCGGTCAATTCTGTCTGGTTTGTCCCACACTTGGGGTTGTTGCCGATTGGACAAGAGGTAGAGGTCGTGATCAGAACAGGTTCGGTCAAGATTATCAAGCAGGACATGGAAGTGCCCGAGAGCCTTTCCCTGAACGTCCGTTCTGCTAGCGTAGCGATGATAGACCGGCGGCCGGATTTCTATTGGGTACAGTTCGGTTTGGATTCCGGGGGAACCATAACGGGCCGGATTCCCTCCGATACCTTCCGGCGTACGGGTCTCAACGAGGGGGATAGCTGCACGATTTCCATAACCGCTGATGGGATCTCACTTTTCCCACTCGACTCGAGCACCTCGGATGCGGGTTAATGGCACTGAGTACAGGGATTGAAGCCCGGGGTGTGACACATCCTGCAGGCTTCCGAATCATGGCTGGCTGATTCCGATGAATGGTCGTCGAAAAATGTGTTTGACTGGTGGTCGGAAGGGAACAGATCCGCTTCGGGAAGATGGCAGGTGGCACAATGATTCATCGCATCCCCCTGCACCTCATGGCACTCGAGGCATCGCTTCATAGTCGGATAATTCTCCGATCCACCCGCTTGAGCCGACGTCATCCCGCGATGGCAGGCAAGGCACACCACTGTGCTTTGGTCGCGGATGGCTCTTTCTTCACTATCTTGCCCCGGTTCACCGGCTGACTCCTGGTCAGCGAACCCGAGCATTAGATCCTTGAGTTGCACATGGATCTTGTGGTTAAACCGGAACACCCAATTTCGCGGTTTCAAAGGGGAAGCGTGTTCTGGGTTTGCGTGGCACGGAAGGCACGTCTCCCCCTGCTTTCTCTCGTGGCAGATCAGGCAGGCGTCCTCTCTGGGTAGATTGTTGTCACTCGAGAGGAGGCTCTCAGCCACGGAGACGTGACAGACGCGGCAGCCGACTTCAGGTTGCTTAAGATGAAGAGAGTGCGAAAAGTTAAGCCCTTTTGCCTGGGCTTCTGCTTGGGATGCGCCGGCGAAGAAAGATGTAGACAGCGCGAGTACCAAGCAGGCGATAATGCTGAGGATCTGCCACCTTCCCGGTAGCATGTTTCTACCCCTTCCCTGTATATCGGACACGCCAGATCTTCTTTCCTCCATCGTCGGAGATCAGAAGTGATCCGTCCGGGAGCTGAAGAATCCCCACTGGACGTCCCCATACCTCGCGCTGGTCTTCACCCAGCATCCAGCCGCTCAAGAAATCCTTGGGGCCTTGAGTCGGTCTGCCGTCCTTGAAAGGAACAAAAGTTATACTGTACCCGGTCCGCTGTGCACGGTTCCAGGATC